>CATOLW010000020.1 GCA_951800935.1 uncultured Clostridium sp. | reverse complement strand
CTGTACCGATAAATGTCCTCAGGAAAGTTATCAGAACGGAAGTCCACAGGTCGTTTACCTTGCCCATCTGGATATAGTTTGAAATAGTCAACCCCTTGGGCAAAAGGGTGATAGCGCCCTTTGTAACCAGCTCGTTATCAGAAATAGTGTTGATAAACAGGTAGTAGAACGGGAAAATACAGCTGATAGTAAATACAATAAAGAAAGCATAGTTGACAATGTTAAATACAATGTCCCCGGGAGTCAGCTTAATGTGTGTGGTATGCTCCTTGAAATATTTTTTCTCCTCACGCTTTTGCTTGTGATTAAGCTTTATATCACTCATTCCGCCGCCTCCTTATACTATGCTCTCGCCGCGTATCGCCTTTGAAACGCCGTTTGCGGCGAACAGCAGGATAACGCTGACAATGGACTTGACCATGCCCACTACTGTAGACAGCGGGATAAGTCCGGAACCGATACCGAGATTGTAAACGTAAAGGTCGAGAACCTGAATCTGTTCACGGTTTACTGCGTTGGAGAATACCAAATACTGATCCATGCCGTTTGAAAGAATGTTTGCAATGGACATCAGCAAAAGTACGCAGTAGGTTGGTATAAGTTCGGGAACGGTTATGTACCACATTCTGGCAAACCTGCCCGCTCCGTCAACTGTGGCAGCCTCAAAAAGTCCCTGGTCGATACCGGAGATCGCAGCTATATAAATTATCGCGCTCCAGCCCACGCCTTTCCAAAGACCCCATGCAAGCATTTTCAGCCACATATGACCGCTTTCCATAAGGTAGTTTGTGGAAACAGTCGGATCATTGGGATTCATGCTGTTTATCATGGTGTTGATAAAACCGTCCGTGGAGAATATCGCAAGCGCAAGAGCGTAAACCAGTACCCAGCTTATGAAGTTGGGTATCGTGGTAAATGTCTGGACAATACGTCTGAAATGGGTGTTTTTGATCTCAGAAAGGAAGATAGCAAAAGCCATAGGCACCCAGCTTGTAAGGATACCAAGACCGCTCATTGCAAGAGTGTTTTTCATAACTGTCATGATGTCCTTTTTGGTAGCCGCAGTCTTGAAAATTTCTGTGAACCATTTAAAACCCACAAATTTTTCCATTGACAGCGTTTCGCCGGACTTATAGTCGAAGAAAGCGTATCTCCAGCCGTACAGAGGCAGATAACTGAACACAAACGCAAGAGCAATTATAGGGAGCATCATAAGGAACAGCCTGAATTTAGGCTCCATTTCCATGCCGACGCCCTCTTCGGGTTTTGGCACAAGGAAAAAGTTTACAATTGAGAAAGCTATATAGATCGCTCCGATTGCAATGTAAATATACATTACGTTCGGACGCATAAGCTTCATATCGTCAAATTTTCCAGCAGCATAGGAATCGTTTATAAGACCGTTCAGAATGGGGTTGATTCCCAGCACGCCCCAAAGTTCGACAATGCCTGCTGCAAGAGTAAAGAAACAGCCAAGCTTTTTCATTTTCCTGTTGCCCAGCGACATACATCCGCCGGCAATCGCTATTACCGAGGCAATAATTATAAGCACGGCACAAAAGCTCAGGCTCTTGAAAGCGGGTTCAATCCACACCTGCCTTTTAAGCACCGCCTTAAAGGTGCTCAGCATGGACTTATACGAAACAGCGCAGGTGAAAAGGGACATATTTCCGTTGATATTCTGACTTATTCTGACAGCGTTGAAAGTCGGAAAAAACAAAGCGAAAACATTAACTGCTATAGCACAGCGCATTATCCAGTACAGCACATCGGCTGTTTTTTCGGTAATCGTTTTCGGTTTAAAAACTTTTTTATTTTTATTGATGAGTATACTTTCCGGTTCCGCATATGCGGTATTGCCTGCCATTTTATCAATCAGTCCTTTCACAAAGAACCGCAGTCCGTTAGGTAACAAAACCGCGTCCCTAAAGTATCGGACTGCCGCAAACCGTGTTTTTGCGGCAGCGACAGCCCGAGAACATCAATACTGAATTAAATCAAAAGAATCGGAAATTACTTTCTCTTTCTGGATACTACAGCAACAACGCCTGCAACAGCGATAGCGGAAGCCATAGCGGCAACGGGAACGTTTCCTGTTGAAGCGGAAGTTGTGGGAGCTGTATCTGCCGCGGGTGCGGAAGTATCAGCTGCTGCGTCATCTGCGGGAGCGGCAGCGCCTGCGCCCATACCGGAAACTGTAAATTCCATTTCAACGGAGCTCGAAGGCATTACATAAGCAAACAGACCGTCCTCCTTGCCGAGGTCGTCGCTCCAGATATTGATAGCATAAGGGAACATATAGGTCGGCTCATCCGGGCTGATGAAAGCTTCGTCAAAGGTGTACTTGGTCTGACCGTCGATTATAACCTTGACATCGCTGATAGTAACGCCGGCGTCCAAAGGAATATCTGTGGAAATGAACAGCTGGCTGAACTTTTCCTCAGCGCTGAGGTCGATATCGGTGAGGGAAACCTTGTATGTTCCGTCGCCTGTGATCTGAGCGTCTGTGAATGTACCGCCTACATCTGCAGCTGCGCCGTCCTTGCTTACGTTTTCAAAGTAAACATAACCGTCGGCGGATTGCTGACCCTGACCGAAAGAAGCTTCGTTCCAAGCGTTTCTGAAATACCAGCCGGGATTTGTCTGGATTCCGATGTAAGCGTTGTAGCTGTCTGCTGCGGAAACAGGCATGGAAACAAATGCAGAAACAGCCATAGCTGCTGCGGCGATCGCGCCGAAAATTCTTGATTTCTTCATAATTCATCTTCTCCTTATCATCAGGATTCACAATGTAATCAATTACAATTACATTTAAATCCATTCATTATTAACAATTTTAATATAAATTTTCCCAGATGTCAATTGTCGTTTTAACCAAATACATACATCTCTTTATGGAAATTCACACAAAAACTGCCATGCCAAATATTGCCGCCGCATTAATTTGCGTCAGCAGCTTTTGCGTTGAGCATATCGGTTTACTCTCAATATAAAATATGTATAAAAAATCAGACAAACAGCCGAAGAATTCAACTTTATTTTTGCGGCTTTGTACAGACTTTTCGTCTGCATTTTAATATAATTTTTATATTACTTTCCATACGGACTGTCAAATTCTCTTTCCGCCTTTGCGACGGCTTCTTCAAGAGTAAGACCCGTAAAATACGGCGCGTTAAGGTAACGTCCGGACTTTTTATCATCTACAAAAGCGCCCACGGCAATTCCCGATACAGCGCTTTCCGGAGCGTTTGGAGCGTGAGGTCCGCCAAGGTCTGTTCTGCACCAGCCCGGGTCGGTAAGATTTATCATCACGTCCGTTCCCTCAACTTTTGAACCTAAATCTATAGTAATCTTGTCCAACGCCGCCTTGCTTGCAGAATAACCTGCCTGTTCAGGCTCAAGACGTATCCCGCTTGTAGTATTTACTATCCTGCCGAAGCCCCGCGCTATCATTTTAGGCATAAAATGATAGCAGATCATAGCGGGAGCTATTGTGTTTATCTTAAAGCTTTCCGTATAATCGGCAACAGGGGTCTTGAAGTAATCTGTGCGGTACGCTATCTGCATGCCCGCGTTGTTGAGTACGATATCCACCTCCGTACCCATACGATCTATCTCGTCAAGCATAGCCTGCACGCTGTCCAAATCGGAAAGCTCTGCCTCGACTGAAAAAGCCTTGATTCCCATAGCCTTTACTTCTCCGAGCAGTTTTTCGCAATGCTCCTTTTTTCTGCTGTGAAGTATAAGGTTGCAGCCCTGCTCTGCCATGAATTTTGCGGTAAGACTGCCTATTCCTCTTGACGCGCCTGTAATAAACGCCCATTTATCTCTTACCTGTACCATTATAAAATCTCCTTTTTACTCTATTTTTGTATTTTTATGTTGAGTGTGGTATAATATATGTATGCAACTGTAAACCCAGACGGAATGGAATTTATCCTTATACCGTCGCCACCTAGAAGGAAGGTGTAAAAATGTCCGTAACAGAAGAAAGATGTCTTTTTCTTTTAAGCCTGGGATATAGCCTAGAAGAAATTGAGTTAATCTTTCAGTATGATGGCTTTTTCTATGACGGTTGTGATAATGATTAAGCCATCCCCGCTTCGGCGGGATTTTATTATCCATAAAAAATTTTATTTATCATAAGCATTTAATTGTTGCAATATTTTTTCACAAATATGAATATTATGCAAAATCCTATTAGACTTTTCTTTATTTTTTGTATAAAATATTATTTTATCAATCGTATATATGTACAATGTTTCTAAAATTAATGTTTTATCTTCTTTATAGCTTTTAGAAACTAGTGTGATAATTTTATCAAATTCATTATCAATATCTAAATTAATATTATCTAATTCACTTCTAATAAATTGTAAACATTCTATTACTCTTTCTCCAATTATTCCATGAGGGTCGATTACTTTCCATCCTTCTTCTGATTTTAATATATTTTTATGATGTAAATCATTATGCAAAATATATTTTGGCAAATTCATTTTATATATTTTGTCATATATGTTATTTGCTTTTTCTATCATCCATAATATGCTTTCAAACTTCTTTTTATTTTGATAAGCATATTTTATCTTTTCTTTAAATATGTGATTAAATGTTAAAAATTCTTTTGTATTACTAACATTTTCTATTGGATTTAAAAGATTATCTGCAATATTTGCAAATATTTTTGTTCTTTCGTTTAAATCCTTTACCGTTGTTAAATTGTCTCCTGGAAAAAGTCTTTCTAGTACAATTACTCTATCTTCTACAGAAGAATCATAACATTTAGGAAAATATTTAGGAGAATAATGTTTTATTATATTTATTTCCGAAATTATCGTTTTACAAGGTGGACCTATTTTTACTACTATATCTCCATATTTATGTGATTTAGCAAATAATACTACATTTATACTTAGTTTATCGATTATTCTTATATTTTCTAGCTCAAATTTATTTTTATATTTTTCGATTATATTGTCTATATTGTTTAACCATTCTTTGCCTTCTTGACCATATCTATTTATCATTCTAGTTTTATAATTTTTCGGCAAATTTATCATGCTTTTTCACCTCTTAACTTATAAAAAACTCGAAAATATTGGTATACCCACGCTTTTTCGTTTTTTCCTTAACGATTGATACAAATATCAATCAATTTATTAAAGTATAGCAAGATTTTAGATAAATTTCAATAAAATTATATTCATATTTATGTAATCGTTAAATACATAGTTATGATTTTTTTAACTTTTTTTTATTTTCTTTTTCAAAACGATGGAAGTGGTTCTCCTGCATTTATAGCGATACCACAATTAATTTCTACATATAAACTTCAGAAAAATCTTTATATTTTTTCTATAAAATTTATTTATTTTACATTTTTCGACAGATTCTTTTTTTGTTTTTGCTATACTTTAATTTGTTGTTTTTTAACAACTAAACTAAAGAAGAAAAGAGGTGCATTATGAAAAACAATATAATAGATTTTAATACTATAAGAAACGAGAAAATACTAAATGATTTAGATTTAACAGAAATTGGTAGTATAACTATTACTGTTTTAAAAGAAAACACTAATAACTATGTAATTTTTTCTATATTACCTAGCATGAAAGAGCTTGACCCGATTGTTGACGTGCTAGATGATGCTCTTGTTAAAAACACTTTTAAAATTATAAAAGGTGCTTAAAGTTTTAAATTTTTTTATCAGAAAGAACAATCTATTTGTTCTTTTTTGTCTTTTTCGTATTTATAACACTTTATAGAATTATCTATTCTTTTTAATTCTTTTTCGCGTTTGTTTCTATTTTTTGGTCATGTATCTACCTCATTTGTTTTTTATGTTGATTTATGGTATAATAAATGTATACTATAAATTAAAGGAGTGTTATTATGGAAAGCATAATGGAAAACGCAACAATTTGTTTAAAACAAGAATATTGCACAGATTGTCCTATACGGGCAAAATGTAAAAAAAGAATTACTTTTTACAACAAAAAGCAATTCTTTGAAGAACTTGAAAAAACATGTGTTATTGCAAGCGTCGCTATTTCAAGGGATGCTACTAGCGATATAATCGCTATGGCTAATGTACTCTTTATAGAAAAAATGCTTAAAAAACGTAATAGAGAGTTACAAGAACAGCCGATTTATTCTAATTATTAGCACTTCTAATTGCCGACAGTTATGTCGGTCATATCTATTAGCCCCATTCTCGAAAGAGTCTGGGGCTTGTCTTTTTATATTTTTTTCTTTCCTTTTAGGTATTTATAGATTATTTTTTCTATATAAGCTAAAGCTTCGTATTTTGTTATAAATCTTTCACTGTGTCTGTTTCTTACTTCTGCTCTTATTATCTTAATTTGCATGTTGTATTCTATTTTATATTGCTTTGCTAATTGCTCTTTACTTAAACCTGCTAGCCACTTTTCTATTATTTCTTTGTCTTGCATACTACACCTCTTTACATGTAGTATTTGTAATTTTATGTAAAATATGTTATACTTGTATTATAAAACAACTTAGGAGGGTAAACACTATGGCTAAATTTTTTGGTATCGAAGTTGATACCGCAAACATGACTTTAGAAGAACTTGAGGAGGCTCGGAAAAAAACTAGAGACATGTTAGTCCATCTTGACCATCAGATTTTAATGAGAAAGATGGCTAAACGCAAATATTCTTCTATGCAGTCTACTCCCCGCTGAATTTTAGCGGGGATTTCTATTTCCATTCCAGTAATTCTTCTAAAATTGCTATTTGTGCTTTTTTCATGTGCTGTACAGGTAAATTCACTTTATATTTCAAGTATTTGTTTTATACATTCCTCAAATTTTAGTTCTTGCTTAATTATCTTCATTTCAAACACCATCCTTTCCTTATAAAATTAGGATGATTTTTTCAAAAGAAAAAATCAACCATTTTACTGATTGATTTTCATATCTATCTGTTCTAAAAAAAGTTCGAACAGATTCGTCGTTGGAGGCGACACCCGGATTCGAACCGGGGATCAGAGTTTTGCAGACTCGTGCCTTACCACTTGGCTATATCGCCGTTTTAATTTTTAGAAAATAACCAGATACTGAGGCTGCAACTCAAACTTGTTCGAACTGCCACAGCAACTTGGCTATATCGCTGTCTTATGGAGCAGGTAACGGGAATCGGACCCGTAACTTAACCTTGGCAAGGTTACGTTTTACCACTAAACTATACCTGCATATTTTCTTTATATTTTAATTCTATTCACTTTTAATTGATATTATTCCTAAGGCATAACTAATCATACCAAATTTGTAAGCTATTGTCAAGAAAAAAAGAGGTAATCCCTTGAAATTTTTGCGATTACCTCTTTTATTTTATTTACTACTTTTCTTTTTAGTAGTTCTCTTTGTTGTTTTTCTTGTTTTCTTTTCAGTTTCCTTTTTAACATCCTTCGCTTCTTCTGGATCCCATTTTTCTCCTTCTTTTGGCTTGTTCCAAGAAATGTAATCACAAGAACCTGGATTGTTTTCACATATATAGTAATTTCTTTTCCTTTTTGTTTTTCTAACTTGTACAGTTGCTCCACATTTTGGACATGGTACATCAATAGTTTCGATAATTGGTTTTGCATTTTTACATTCTGGATAACCTGGACATGCTAAAAATTTCCCATAGCGACCATATTTATAAACCATCATCCTTCCACATTTTTCACACTCTACATCTGACACTTCATCTACTAATTCAACATGTTCTAATTCTTTTTCCACTTTTTCAATTTCTTTTTCAAATGGTCCATAAAATTCGCGAATCATTTTCTTCCATTCTTCTTTTCCCATTGCTATTTCATCAAATTCATTTTCTATTTTAGCTGTAAATTCTACATTGATAACATCTGTAAAGTTTTCGGTTAGTAATTTGTTAACAATTCTTCCTAATTCAGTAGGTGATAGTTGTTTTTGTATTTTTTCAATGTATCTTCTATCTAAAATTGTTGTAATAGTTGGAGAATATGTACTTGGTCTTCCAATATCTTTCTCTTCTAAAGCTTTTACTAAGCTTGCTTCTGTATATCGTGGTGGTGGTTCTGTAAAGCTTTGCTTTGGATTTAATTTATTTAACTTTAATTCTTGCTTTTCTTGTAAGTCAGGTAACATTCCATCTTCTTCTTGTTCTCTTTGGTCAGTTCCTTCTACATATAAGGTCATAAATCCTTTGAATTTAATAATTTGTCCATTCGCTTTAAAAGTATATCCATTAGCATTTATTGCAACTGCCATAGTATCATAAATTGCAGTTGCCATTTGACTAGCCATAAAACGATTATAAATTAATTTATATAATTTGTATTGATCTTTTGTTAAATAATCTTTAATTTCTTCTGGCTCTAAGTCTGCATAAGTAGGTCTAATACCTTCGTGGGCGTCTTGTGCTTCTTTATTGGTTTTATAATATCTATTTTCATAATATTTTTCTCCATAGGTTTTGACAATATGTTCTTTAGCTGCTGCTCTTGCCTCTTCTGAAATTCTAGTAGAGTCTGTTCTCATATATGTAATTAGACCAACTGTGCCCTTTTCTGGCATTTTGACACCTTCATATAAGCCTTGTGCAATTGACATTGTTTTCTTTAAAGTAAATCCTAATTTTCTAGATGCCTCTTGCTGCATGGTGCTAGTTGTAAATGGTGGTGCAGGATTTCTTTTCTTTTCTCCTCTTTTTACTTCTTGTACAATATATTTTGCTTTATCTAGATCTTTTAAGATTTGATTCATTTCGTCTTCTGAATGGACTTCCTGCTTCTTTCCCTCTTTTCCATGAAATCTTGCTTCAAATGTTTTTTTACTTTCTTTGTCTTGTAAATTAGCATATAAATTCCAGTATTCTTCTGGCTTAAAATTTTCAATTTCTTCTTCTCTGTCTACAATTAGTTTAACCGCAACTGATTGTACTCTTCCTGCAGATAAACCTCTTTTTACTTTTTTCCAAAGAACCGGACTCATTTTATACCCTACAATTCTATCTAATACACGTCTTGCTTGTTGTGCATCTACTAAATTCACGTCGATATCTCTGGGTTCTTTAATTGCTTTTTGAACAGCTCCTTTGGTTATTTCATTAAATGTTACTCTTGTTATTTTGCTTTTTTCTTCTTGTAAAATAGTAGCTAAGTGCCATGCAATTGCTTCTCCTTCACGGTCAGGGTCAGTTGCGATATAAATCTTTTTTGCTTGCTTTGCTTCTTTTTTTAAGGATTTAATTAAATCTCCTTTCCCTCTAATGTTTATATATTCTGGCTCAAAATCATGTTCTATATCGATTCCCATTTTTGATTTCGGTAGGTCTCTGATATGGCCCATAGATGCTACTACTTTTGTGCTTCCTCCTAGGAATTTCTTTATGGTATTCGCTTTTGCTGGTGATTCCACTATTACTAATTTATCTGCCATGTAATCCTCCTTATTTTTTGTTTACCTTTGTATTTTAGCCTAATTTACTACATTTTGCAAGCTTTTTTAGGTAAAATCTTTTTAGTATAATATCATCTTTTTAGAAAAATCACTTAAGACATCTTTTACTGATATTGGTGTTACTTCATTTTCTTTTAATAGATTTAAAATTTCTTCTATCTTTTTCTCATCATTAGATAAGTATTTTATTTTTTCATTTTCTACTTCTGTGGTATCTTGCTTGTACTCTGTTTTGACAATCTTGATGCCAAATTTTGCTTTTCCTTGTTTTACGATTTCATCTTCATTTGTTAGCTTATAGAATTCTAATTTGATGGGATGATAAATTCCTGCCTCCTTTAATGTTTCTTCTTTGATAAACGTACTGCTGAAAAAAGTTCTCATTTTTATCCCCTTTCTTTTGTAATCCGTTTCTCATAATACTACTTTTTATAATAGTTTTCAAGAACTTTTCATCGCAATTTTCTTTATATTTTTATGTCTTTTTACAAGATTTTCTTTTTTATTACTTTTTTCGCCTTTTATTTTTTCAACCGTAGAATAACAAGTAAAAACAAAAAGGACCATTAAGAATTATCCTCAATTGTCCCTTTTAATTCTACATATAATTCTGCAATTGTTGCTGCATTGTATGGATTTACATATAAAATACTTAATAACCCAAATGTTAAGACTGATAAAAAATTCCATCCAAAGAATGACATGTCTAATATAAATGTTCTCCACTTATTTCCTTTCATCATTTTTTTAGAAAGTAAAAAAGCATCTTTTCTTTTTATCGTAGGGTTTTCTGCTAAAATATAAGGTATCATTCTGTATTCATAAGTTTTGATAATACCTCCTATAATGGTTAAATACCAAAGTGCATTATAAATATTTCGTAAAAACATAATGATTGCTACATTTAGCCAATGTTCTTTTTGGAAAACTTCTCTTACAATTCCTACTTTTGTGTTATTTCCTTCTCTTGCCTTTAAAAAATATCTCTTTCCTCCCACAATTAGCGGGTCTGCCACAAATACAGTAAAGGCAAAGGCTAATACTGCTCCTACACAAAGCATTATTCCTAATTTTGTTTGATTCATTGTAAAAGAAGTACTAGCATCCCATATTTTAAAAATGTACTTTTGTGATTTTGTAGCACTATTTAGATTAGCATCAATTGCTTCAAATACTTTGATTTGTGTTTCATTTAATCTTTCTTTAATATTTCGATTGGTAAAAAAGGTATCAATTTCAAGTTTTTGTTCTTCTAATCTTTCTTCTACTTTATGTACAATAAAATTGGGATCCATAGAGTCTTCCGATTGCCAAATTCCTATTGTTGATGTTCCAAATTCTCCTGTAAATAAAGCAATTAAAAAGCATACCACAATAGCTGTCCAATAATTTTTATGGACAACCTTTTTGGCTTTATTTTTTAACTCTTTTCTTTTCCACATTTATTTTTTCTCCTACTTATGTTTTTACTATTATAAACTAAATTATTTGTATTAGCAAGTATAAACATAAATCTATTGTTTTAATAATTTTCATTGCTAGTTTTCTCCTTTTTATTCATAATCAAAGTAATGCTCTCTTGTATTTTCAGCTTCATACTTATATGTATTCGCTAGTTTTCTCATTTCTTTTG
>CATOLW010000019.1 GCA_951800935.1 uncultured Clostridium sp. | reverse complement strand
AGGAGTAGGAGAAAAAGGTCCTACGTCTAGGAAAGCAATATGTGAACAATTAGAATTTTTAGGAGTTAAAATAGATGAAGAAAAAAACAAAATAAGAGGAGAAGAAACAGAACTATCAGCTTCTGATTCAATAGTAAAAATCTATACCATTCCAACCAATGAAGAATTAATGATAGCAAGAGAAACATCAAAATTAGTAAATGAGAATTAAGAAAGGAAGATTAAAAAATGAAAATATTAGTATTAAACTGTGGAAGTTCATCGTTAAAATATCAATTAATTGATATGCAAACAGAAGAAGTATTAGCTTCTGGTAAATATGAGAGAATAGGAGAAAAAGAAGCTTTTATTACACATAAAGCACGGAGGACAAAAAAAGCAAATTGATAATCCAGCTTACAATCACACAGAAGCCATTGAATTTGCACTAAAACAATTGACCAATCCAGAATATAAAGTAATTGATAGTTTAGATGAGATAGAAGCAATCGGTCATCGTTTAGTACATGGAGGAGAAAAAATTGCAGAATCAGTTGTTATTGATGATAAGGTAATTAATGTATTAAAAGAATGTACAGATTTAGCACCATTACACAATCCAGCTTGTATTTTAGGAATTGAAGCTTGTCAAAATGTAATGCCAAACAAGCCAATGGTAGGAGTATTTGATACAGCTTTCCATCAATCTATTCCAAAACAAAGATATATTTATCCAATTCCATATGAATATTATGAAAAATATGGAGTCAGAAAATATGGATTTCATGGAACATCACATATGTTTGTTTCACAACGATTGGCTGAGATAGAAAACAAGCCAATAGAAGATATGAAGATAGTAACATGCCATTTAGGACAAGGAGCAAGTATTTGTGCAATTGAAGGCGGAAAGTCAGTTGATACCAGCATGGGATTAACACCACTTCGGAGGTATTCCAATGGTAACAAGATGTGGAGATTTAGATCCATCTATTTTGTTATATTTAATGAAAAAAGAAAAAATATCAGCTGAAGAAATGGAAAATATTTTAAATAAGCAATCTGGCGTACAAGCAATTTCAGGATTGGTTCCAGACTTTAGAGAAATTGAAAATGCAGGAAACGAAGGAAATGAAAGAGCTAAAGTTGCATTAGATAGCTTTAAATATTCAATTGCAAGTTATATTGCTAAATACGCAGTTGCTATGAATGGTGTAGACTATATTATTTTTACTGGTGGAATTGGTGAGAATCAAATTAATATCAGAAAAGGAATTTGTGAACAACTAAAATTCATGGGAGTAGAAATTGACATAGAAGCTAACAACATTAGAAGTGAAGAAAAGGTAATATCAAAACCAGAATCTAAAGTAAAAGTTTATATCATTCCAACGAATGAAGAATTGATGATTGCAAAAGAAACGAAAAAGTTAGTGAAATAAAGATTTAGAGGGAGAAATGATATGAGACTCGAGTTTGATGAATTTAATTTTCAAGATGAAATTAATTTTATGAATTTAAATGACCAAATGGAGAAAGCTAGTCAAATAAAATTCAATACGACTTTAGGATTTAATGATGATACAATTTACCAAAAAATAGAATATAAATAAGAAACAAATGAAAAGGATGTAATTTATGAAAAAAGTGATAATAGATACATTAAAAAAATACAAATGGAAAATCATAGTACAACTTGTATTATTAGCATTTGATATCTATTTATTAACTTGCCCTGCTAAAATAATAGGAGTCATTATTGACCATTTATATGATATAGAAGCAAATCGACAAACTATTTTAAACAACATATATTCCTTACTTGGAATATGTGCTGTTTATTTAGTTACAAGAATTGTTTGGAAATATTTAGAAACCTATATCAGTAGAGGATTTGAAAAAGATATCAAAGCCAAATTATTTGAAAGATTTTTAAAACTAAAGGTAAAAGAAATACAAAACATAAAAAATGGCGAAATTATGTCTTATTTTGTAAAAGATACAAATGAAATAAGAAGTGCTGTCTATCGTATATTTTCACATGGTTCAAGAATTTTATTTACTTTTGTTATTGTTATCTTTAAAATGGCAAAAGGAGTTAATCTTAAGTTGACACTAGCTACTTTGTGTCCAATTATAATCGCTAGTTTTATGCTTGTAAAAATAAAAAAATATGTTGAAATAAACTTCAAAAAAGCACAAGATAGTTTTACCGAAATGTCTGAATATATACAAGAAAGTACAGATAGCATCCGAACGACAAAAGCCTATGCATGTGAAGGAAGTCAATTAAAAAATTTTATTATTAAGAATCGAAAAGTAAGACAAAATGATAATATAGTAGATGTATTTTCTAATTTATTAACATCTAGTGTTGATATTTGCTTTGGCCTATGTTATGCCATCTCTTTTATTTATGGTTCTCATTTGGTATTAGAAGGAACGATTACAGTAGGAGAATTAGTAGCTTTTAACGGCTATATTGCGTTATTTGTTAATCCTGTTAACTGGATACCAGGATTAATTGCAAGATTTAAAAGAGCGGAAATTTCTTATCATAGATTAGAGCATGTATTTGAATTAGAAAAAGAAAGAATAACAGTAGATAGAATTAAGTCAAAAAAGAAATTAGAAGGAAATATCGTAATTAAAGATTTAAGTTTTCACTATCCAGAAATGTTAGAAAAAGCGTTAGAAAATATTAATATCGAAATTAAAAAAGATGAAACCTTAGGAATCATTGGAACGATTGGAAGTGGAAAAACAACATTAATGAATCTACTTACTCGATTATATAATATTCCCGATGGCAAAATTATGATAGATGGAAAAGATATTAATGAAATTGACATCGAAACGCTAAGAGAAAATATTTGTTATATTACGCAAGATAACTTTTTATTTTCTTCTACTTTAAAGGATAACATAAGTTTATTTAAAGAAGAATACAAAGAAGAAGAAATCAAAGAAAGTACTAAAAAAGCGGTTATTTATGACGAAATTAGCCAAATGCCAAAAGGAATAAAAACAAAAATTGGCGAAAGAGGCTCTGACTTATCAGGTGGGCAAAAGCAAAGAGTCGTGATTTCAAGAGCATTTTTGAAAGATAGTAGTATTGTTATTTTTGATGATACTTTTTCAGCTTTAGATAATCGAACCTCACAAGAATTGTTAGAAAACATTAAAGTATTAACAGAGGATAAAACTTGTATTATCATTTCCAATAAAATATCAGATGTCAAACAAAGTGATAAAATTATAGTACTTAACAATGGAAATATTGTAGAACAAGGAATTCATGAAGACTTAATTAAAGCAAATGGAATTTATCAAGAATTCTTTGAACAACAATCAACAAAAGTAGAACCTAGCTTTTTAAATTAGTTTAGAAAGGAAAAACAGATGAAAAACAAAACTTGGCAAAGAATTTATAAAATGTTAAAGCCACAAACAAAGTCTATCGCCATTATATCTATGTTAGCTATTTTGATTAATATTGGAGAAGTCGTAAAACCATATTTAATTAAAATTGTAATTGATGACTATTTAACAGCCAATCTATATCAAAAAGGAATTATGACCATTGGTATGATAGGTGGTATTTATATTGCAATTGTTTTAATCGGAAATATTTTAAATTTTATCGTAACGACAGCCACTAGTATGATGGGAGAAAATGTAATTTATTCTTTACGAAATAAATTATACCGTTACACACAATATGCCAATATTCCATTTCATGATAAAACACCTGCTGGAACGCTTTTTGTAAGAATTACAAGTGATGTGGAAGATATTACTACATTATTTAAAGAAGTAATTACTACTTTTATTAAAGATATTCTAATTATCATAGCTCTTGTTGTGATGATGCTATCTTTAAATTACAAATTAGCTTTATTATCTTTTATCGTAATTCCATTTGTTATTGTAACATCTATTATTATTACTAAGATTAGCAACAAAGTACAAGAATACTCTAAAATGGTAAAAACAAAATTAAATATATTTTTAGCAGAATCTATTTATGGCGTAAAACTAATTAAAATTTTTAATCGTCAATATGAAAAACAAAAAGAATGTGAAGAATTATGTACTTCCTTTTGGAAATCAAGAATCCCAACAGGTATTACAGAAGCATTTTTGGTAGCAACTTTAATGATTTTAGAAAATTTAGGAGTTACTATTATTGTCTGGGCAAGTATCCATTATTTTCTAGGAACCAATGTCGATGTTGGCTTGGTTTATGTATTTGTTACTTATATCAAGCAAATATTTGCACCGATTAACCGTTTAGTAGAAAATTTTGAAACTGTGCAAGAAGCAATCGTTTCTATCAATAAAATTTATGATATTTTAGAACATAAAGAATATTTAGAAAACTTTGAAGAAGGAAAAGTATTAGAAAAAGTAGAAGGCAAGATTGAATTTAAAAATGTATGGTTTGCTTACGAAGGAGAAAATTGGATTTTAAAAGATATCAGTTTTACGATTGAACCAGGAAAAAGTGTGGCATTAGTAGGAAAAACAGGATCTGGAAAAACAACCATTATAAATTTGATCAATCGTTTTTATGAAATACAAAAAGGTGAAATTTTGCTAGATGGCATCAACATTAAAGATATCAATTTACGTTCCTTAAGAGAGAAGATAGGAATTGTATTACAAGATCCATTTGTGTTTGCAAGAAGCATAAAGGACAACATTAGGTTAAATAAAAACTTTTCAGATGACGCTATTATGGATACCATCCAGCTAGCTTCTGCAGAAGAATTTATAAATGGTTTGCCAAATGGAATAGAAGAAATTGCAAGTGAGAGAGGAAATTCTTATTCTTCAGGAGAAAAACAACTATTAGCATTTGCTAGAATATTTGCTCATGACCCTTCCATTTTCATTTTAGATGAAGCAACAGCTAACATAGATACCAAAACAGAGGAATTGATTCAAAAATCAGTAGATAAGATCTCAAAAGAAAAAACATCAATTTTTATCGCTCACAGATTATCAACGATTGTGAACGTAGATAAAATTATTGTATTAAATCAAGGAGAAATTTTAGAAGAAGGAAGCCATAAGGAATTGGTAAATAAACCAAATGGTTATTACAATAAATTATATCATGCTTATTATGATAGTTTGGTAGGATAAAGAAAAAGTTTTTGTAAATTTTTTCTTTTTTATATTGACAATAAATGGAATCTATGATTAAATATTGACCAGAAAACATTTTGGGTTAATTTTACATATCAATCTAAAATGTGCTCGAGTTTTTTTAAGGAGGTGATACTATGGAAACAACAACAGAGGCTATGATTTTAAAGGAGTTACGTGAAATTAGAACAGAACTAGGATCGGTTAAGACAGAAGTAAGTGATGTTAAGACAGAATTGTACGAATTTAGAGCAGAAAATGAAAAACGTTGGGAAGCAAATGACAAAAGATGGGAGCAAAATGAAAAACGTTGGGAAGCAAATGACAAAAGATGGGAGCAAAACGAAAAACGTTGGGAAGCAAATGATAAAAGATGGGAGCAAAATGAAAAACGTTGGGAAGCAAATGACAAAAGATGGGAACAAAATGACAAAAAGTTAGAACAAACAGACAAAAGAGTGGCAGTATTAGAGGAAAGACGTATAAAAGACAGAAGAGATATCTTAGTCGTATTGGATACCATGCAAAAAAGCATTAGCAATCAATTTACAGAAATGAAAGAATATATGGATGCTAAATTTGAAAAAATCTTTGCCCTACAAAAAATAAATGATGTTGAACACGAAGAATTTAAAAAATTACTATATGCTCATAATAAAAGACTTGATTTTCATAATGCAAGATTAGATTACTTAGAAAAATGGAAACAAGACTTCGATATGGGAGAATATACAGCAGTATAGTTTGGGATTGTATAAAAGATATAATGGATAAATGATGAAATGAAGTAATAAATGAAAAAATAGATATAAAATGACAAAGGTAAGGTTTCAAAAACGAGAGAACCTTACTTTTTGTTATATTTATTGTTAGATAAGGTACTAGATGCCATCTTTCTAAAATATATTTATATAATCTTGACATAATTTTAAAAGGTTAGTAAAATAGAGATATGAAAAAAACAAATGAAGGAAAAAATAAAATGAAGAAAAAGAATTTGAAAATCAACCAAAACCAAGGTATCACTTTAATTGCACTGGTAATTACAATTATTGTATTATTAATTTTAGCAGGACTAACCATACTTACATTAACAAACGAAAATGGAATTCTTCGGAAAAAGTCAAAAGGCAAAAGAAGAGACCAATGAAAAAGCAGCAACAGAAATTATGAATTTAAAAATAACCAATGCACAAATAGAAATTTATACAAAAGAACAGAGAATGCCAACATTAAAGGAACTAGCCACTTTGTTAGACCCAGAAAAGGATAAAGATATACAAAGTATAGCTAAAACAAGACAAAAAGTTTCTGCTTTAGATTGGATTAATGATACAGATTATAGTTCAATTTTTACTATATTAAAAGAATATCCAGAATATGAATTTGAAATTGATAGCAAATTAAAATTAGCAACTATTAATGGCGTAAAAGTAGCCGATAACTCGGAATCAGAGGAAATAAAGAAATTAACAGAAAGAATTGAAAAATTAGAACGTTTACAAGTAAGCAATAAAAGCGTTTTAAAGGAAAGACCTTTTGGAGAAGCAACAATGACAATGCTTGGAAATAATACACAAGAAGTAATAGAAGAAGTATCACTTTCAGGATATGGAAAAGGAAAAGCCATTATTTCTTTTTCTTGTGACACAAACGGAATAAAAGTTTCTTATTTAACAACTTATATTTGTAAAAATTCTTCTTATGCAGGATTTGGTGAAACCATGTGTATGGGAACTCCAAGTGCCCTAGGTGCTTCAACATCAGCAAGTATATCGTATGATGAAAATACGACAATACAATTTAAAGCTAGTACAGATGTAAGCTTCAAACCATATTATTTGTATTCGATTTTATTAATACCTGAAGAATAAGAATAAAATATCGAATCAAAACTCTTGCAAAAATAAAAAAACATGATATAATAGAAAGCAAGAATAAGAGAAAAATAATAACAAGGACAAGATAAGTAATGAAATATCTTAAAAAGAGAGCCAAAGGTAGCTGAAAATTTGGTAAGTAAAAATTATTTATTATCACCTTAGTTTGTTGCTAAACTGAAATGAAAGCAAGTAAGACTAAGTTTAGCCGTAGTACCTTGCGTTAAAAGGAAAATGAAGAGAGTAAATAAAAACAATGTTTTTTGTTATGTAGCAGAGCAAAAAAGCATTGCTATATAAAATTTACTAAAATAGGTGGTACCGCGGAAATTAAGCTATTTCGTCCTAGTAATAGGATGAAGTAGCTTTTTTAAAACGAATGAAAATCAGTAGCTACTAATTTTGATTCGTTTTAGATATCAATTTAAGTAAGGAGGAAAAGAAAGTGAGAGAACTAAAAATGAAAGGAATTTACAAACACTTCAAAGGAGATTATTATTTAGTAGAAGATATTGCTTACCACAGTGAAACAAAAGAAAAAATGGTAATATATCGACACTTATATGGAGACACTACCATGTTATGTGCTAGGCCTTTAGAGATGTTTTTATCAGAAGTTGACAATGAAAAATATCCAAATGTAGAACAAAAATACAGATTTGAACTACAAGAAATCGAGAGCAAAAACAAATAGAAATAAAGGCCATGATTTTGGGGACGGAGGAAAAAATCATGGCAAGCATAAGTAATATAATATTATTAGAGAAGTAGTCATGATTTTTTTCTTTGTCTCCAAAAAAATGAAGAAGGAGGAACAATGTATAAAAAAGTAGAATTGAAAAATGGTTTTGTAGGAATGGAGCAAGAAGTTAGCAAAAAATGGAAAGAAAAAGATATTATAAAAAAGAACTTTGCAATGAATGAAAATAAAAGATATTTTACCTTTTATGATGGACCACCAACAGCAAACGGAAAGCCACATGTAGGGCATATTGAAACAAGAGTTATGAAAGATATCATTCCAAGATATAAAGTAATGAAAGGCTATAAAGTAATTCGTAAAGCTGGTTGGGATACCCATGGACTTCCAGTAGAACTTGAAATTGAAAAGAAATTAGGAATTTCAGGAAAAGAACAAATCGAAGAATATGGAGTAGAAAAGTTCGTAAAAGAATGTAAAGAAAGTGTATTTACTTATGTTTCTATGTGGGAAGAAATGACAAACAAAGTAGGATTTTGGGTTGACATGGAAAATCCATATGTTACCTATCACAATAAATATATTGAATCTGTATGGTGGGCATTAAAACAAATGTGGGATAAGGGACTTTTATATGAAGGTCATAAAGTTATGCCATATTGTCCAAGATGTGGAACAGCATTATCCTCTCATGAAGTAGCACAAGGATATAAAGATGTAAAAGACTTAACTTGTATTGCTAAATTCAAAGTGGTAAATGAAGATAAATATATTTTAGCATGGACAACAACCCCATGGACTTTACCATCAAACTTAGCACTTTGTGTGAATAAATCTTATGAATATGTGGAAGTAAAAGCAAACATTGGAACAGACGAAGAACCACAATATGAAACTTACATTTTAGCAAAAGATTTACTAGAAGCGGTATTAAAAGAAACACCTTATGAAATAATCAAGACCTTTAAAGGAGAAGAACTATTAGGAATTAAATATGAAAGACTAATGCCTTTTGGAGAGGTAAATGGAAAAGCATTTGAAGTGATTCATGGAGACTACGTCAACTTAGACGATGGTACAGGAATTGTTCATATTGCTCCAGCTTATGGTGAAGATGATAGCCTAGTATCGAAACAAAATGGAATTACTTTTATCAACTTAGTAGACAAAGCAGGAAAATTTGTAAAAGAAGTTGAACCATGGGCTGGTAGATTTGTAAGAGATTGTAATGAAGATATTTGCAAATGGTTAAAAGAAGAAAATAAATTATTTAGCAAAGAAAAACATATGCACTCTTATCCACATTGCTGGAGATGCGACACACCACTTCTTTACTATCCAAAAGAGAGTTGGTTTGTTGCGATGAGCAAATTAAGAGACGAATTAGTTGCCAATAACAACAAGGTAAATTGGTATCCAGATACCATAAGAACTGGAAGATTTGGAAAATTCTTAGAAAATGTAATTGACTGGGGAATTTCAAGAGATAGATATTGGGGGACACCATTACCAGTATGGACTTGTGAAGATGAAGAATGTCGACACCAAGAATGCATAGGTTCTATTGAGGAATTAAAGGAAAAAGGAATCCAAGTGCCAGAAGATATTGAATTACATAAACCATATATTGATAATGTTGACTTAAAATGTCCAAAATGTGGTAAAAAAATGCACCGTGCCAAAGAAGTAATTGACTGTTGGTTTGACTCTGGTTCTATGCCTTTTGCACAATGGCATTATCCATTTGAAAATAAAGAAATGTTTGACAATAACTTCCCAGCAGGATTCATTTCAGAAGCAGTTGACCAAACCAGAGGATGGTTCTATACCTTAACTGCGATTGGAACCGCTTTATTTGGAAGAACGCCATTTGAAAATTGTATTGTATTAGGACACGTGCTAGACGAAAAAGGTCAAAAAATGTCTAAATCCAAAGGAAATGGTGTAGACCCAATGGAATTGTTAGACACAGTAGGAGCAGATGCAACTCGTTGGCATTTTTATACCGTAAGTGCACCATGGCTTCCAACCAGATTAGGACTAAACAATGTACAAGAAACTCAAAGAGGTTTCCTAAGTACTTTATGGAATGTCTATTCTTTCTATGTGTTATACGCTGAAATCGACCAATTCAATCCATTAAAATATGCTAATATTGAAGCAAATAATATTATGGATAAGTGGATTATCTCAAAATTAAACACATTAGTAAAAGAAGTAGACGATAAGTTAGAACATTATGACATTACCAATGCAGCGCTATTAATTGAAGCCTTTACAGATGAACTTTCTAATTGGTATGTACGTAGAAACAGAGAAAGATTTTGGGCACAAGAGTTAAATGACGAAAAAATTGGGGCTTATTGTACCTTATATCGTGTATTAACAACTTTAGTTAAAATTGCAGCACCATTTGTACCATTTATGGCAGATGAAATCTATCAAAATTTAGTAGTAGGATTAAACAACCAAGCACCTGAAAGTGTTCATTTATGCTTATGGCCAGAAGTAAACGAAAGAGAAATCAACAAAGATTTAGAAAGAGAAATGGATTTAGCCTATAAAATAGTAAAACTTGGACGTGGAGCAAGAAATGTAGCTAATATCAAAAACAGACAACCATTATCTAAAATGTTAATTTCAATTGATACTTTGCCAGAATATTATGCAGATATTGTAAAAGAAGAATTAAACGTAAAAGAAATTGATTTAGGGGCAGAAATGTCAAACTATGTAAATTTTGAAATTAAGCCAAATTTACCAGTACTAGGAAAAGAATATGGTAAGTTAATACCAAAAATTAAACAAGCAATTTCTGAAAAAAATCAAATGGATTTAGCCAATACTATAAAAAATGGTGGAGAGGAATACATTGAAATTGATGAAACTCAGATTGCTTTAAATGCAGACAACTTACTTATCACAATGCAAGGAAAAGAAGGATTTGCGTTTAGTGGAGAAGGAGAAATTGGTGTTGTACTAGATACTCATATTTCAGAAAAATTAAAAGAAGAAGGTTTTGTTAGAGAGGTGTTATCAAAAGTTCAAAATATGAGAAAAGATAAAGGTTTTGAAGTGCTTGATAATATCAATCTTTATGTTGCTGGAAATACGATGTTAGAAGAAGTAATTAAAAAGAATGAAGAATTGATTAAACATGATACATTAGCAGTTAAAGTTCTTTATAATGAAAATAGAAGTTCTTACGTAGAAAACAATATCAATGGAGAAAGTTTGAAATTAGATGTGGAAGTAGTAAAATAAAAAGGAGAATACAATGTAAGAAGTATTAAAAAAATTAGATGACTTAGGAATTGCATACGAGTTAGTAAAACATCCACCAGTCTATACAATAGAAGATATGACTAACTTAGATCCTGCCATATTTAAAGGAGCAGAAATTTGCA
>CATOLW010000018.1 GCA_951800935.1 uncultured Clostridium sp. | reverse complement strand
AGTTAATTGCTTTTTGAATTTCTACTATATAATTCATATCTTCCCTCCTTTTAAATTTATTATAAGGATTTATGAATCTATTTTCTTGATTTTTCTTGCACAATTTAGAAACACATGCTATTTTTCTACAAACAGCACTTTTACTATTTCTTCATATCTATCTTTTATTTCTTCTTTTGTTCTTGGGCTTAATTTATTATAATCTTTTTCCAGTTTCTTCTTTACAAATTCTGTTCCTTCTTCTACTGACAGTCCTTTTTCATTTTTGCCGTATGCTAAATGAAATAGTGAAGGAATACAATCAAAATGGGCAATTACGTCTGCATCTGCTACACATTGTTCTTCTATTGCGTTTCTAAGTAAGTCTTTACTTGCTCTATGTCTTAATACACATTCCTTTACTCTTTCTTTTCTGTCTTCTGGATAATTTAATTTGGTCAATAATTCATCTGCAATTTTTACACCATAAACATTATGCTCTTCTCTTGTTCCATATTCTGATGGCATTGCTATATCATGTAACAATGCTCCTAGTTCTACAATTTCAACATCAGCTTGATATTTCTTGGCTAATTCTACTGCATTTTTTACAACATATTTAATGTGCTCATTCCAAAAATCGTAATTATATTTTTCATTGTATGTATTACATCTTTCTATTAGTTCTTCTTTAATCTTTTCTACTATTTCATTCATCCTCTATTCATCCCCTATCAGTTTTTATTTATTTTGATTCTTAATATTTATATCATTAAATATCAAATATTTCAATTATTAAAAAATAGAATTTGGGGCATAATTTGCAATTTTATGTAAAAAATAGTATAATAATATACTAAAAGATAAAAATCTTTTAGTGTTACATATCAACAAGTAAAAATAATTTTTTAGGAGGAATCACCATGAAAATGACTTTAAGAATTATGGCAATTTTGTTTGTATTCATGTTAACTGGCTGTGGAGAAAACTACTCGTATAAAGAGACTGAGTTCGAAACAGTTGTAATCAAATGCGAAAAAGGAACATTTCATCCAGATGCATTTTATATTACACAGCAAATATGTATTTGGCTCAGCAGAATTACGAACAGTGGAATATGTATAAGAACTTAGCTTATGCTAACGGAAAGTATGATTATCAGATAACTATAAGCATTGATGAGGAAAATCATACTGTGATTCGGGAAGAACAGTATGAAATTGGACAGTATATAACTGTAATAAAAGTGGAGACTTACGCTGGGTTACAGCTGGTAAATACAGATTACAAATAAAATACAGATTTTTTAAGTCTAACACCCAATAAAAATAGACAAGATTTATTAAATCTTGTCTATTTTTATTGGGTGTTGGATTTTATTTTAAAAAAACTATAACTAAGATGTGATTAGTTATAGTTTTTTACCTTCATATAAATTTTCAAATTATATGCATTGGTGCAGATGGCCGGAATCGAACCGGCACGAGGTTTAACCCTCGCAGGATTTTAAGTCCTGTGCGTCTACCAGTTCCGCCACATCTGCATATTTCTTTGAAAATTCACTAGGTTTTGATTAACGACAATTGATATTATAATATGTTGTGAAATTTTTGTCAATACATTTTTTCTAATTTTTTTAAATACTTAAAATCCAGTCAATTTTTTATTTCTGTTTATACTGTATCTGCTTTTACTTGACTGGATCTATGTTTATCAATCGTTTGTTCCAGTACCATCAAATGGTATAAATCTGTTAACTACACTTTCTGGTTGTACTTCTTCTGCTCTAAACATCATAAAAGATGTATTGATTTTATTGTCTACTAGTTGTTCTACTTCCTCTTGAGAAGCATGTTCTGCTAAGACTAATTCACTTACTAATATTTGTTTTGCATTGTTTAGCATTTTCTTTTCTCCTGTTGATAGTCCTTTTTCTTTTTGCTTAAAGCTTAAATTTCTTACCACATCTGCTACTTCATAGATGTCTCCACTTTTCATTTTGTCCATATTATCTCTATATCTTTTATTCCAGTTTTTATCCATTTGTGTTTCATCTTTTTCTAGTATTCCAATTACTTTATCTGCTGAACTTTTGTCTATTATGTTTCTTACTCCTACTGTTTCTGCCTTAGCTGTTGGTATCATTACTTTTACTTCTCCTGGCATCTTCAATATGTAATAAGATTGTTTCTCTCCTAAAATATCTTTTTCTTCGATTGAATCAATTACCCCTGCTCCATGCATTGGGTATACTATTTTGTCTCCTACATTAAACATGTAAGCCACTCCTTTCAGTACTTTGGTCGTCTGGTGAAAAAAAGATAATAAAGCTATGTAAATAGTTCTAGCATTTAATAACTTTACTGGATTTTTTAACCATTTTTATTATACAACAAAAAATGGCAAAAGTCAAAGCCCTTACCATCGTTTTTCCCTATTCATATTGCTTGTATCCCTTTGGTTTCTAAGGATAAAATTTTTTTATTTTTTTATTTGCTCGTAGAACCAAATCCACCCATTCTTTCTCCTTCTGCTTTATCTTCATCTGTTACTAAGTATTTTTGAAATACTGCTTGTCCAATTGCTTCTCCTTTTTTTATAGTGATATCTTCTTCCTTGATATTATAAAAAGCAAACATGAAATGTCCATCATTATCTGGATTTCCATAATAGTCTTTGTCAATTACTCCTACGCTATTGGCCATAATCAATCCCTTTTTCTTTGGATTCGAACTTCTATTATATAACATCATAACTTCATCATCTTGCATATAAGCTTTTAATCCTGTTTTTACTAAAGTAGGATTTATTCCCTTTTTAAAGCTTGGTATTACGATATCTTCTGCTGCTTCTATATCATATCCAGCAGAGTATTTTGTTTTTCTTACTGGTAAATTGATTTGTTTGTCTTCAAATCCTTTTGCAATTTCAAATCCTCTTATTTTTTCCATTTTTCCTCCTTATTGCAGAGAGTATTTCTACTCTCCTTTTATATGATTTTTCCTTATTTTTTCATAAAAAATTTTAATTGTCAATAGTAACATTTATTTTTCGACAAAATATAATATTAATAACTACTTAAAATAGGAGGCTCAACATGAAAACATTAAATGATTTGCCTTTAAATACCAAAGGTTACATCAAAAAATTAAATTGCATTGGAAATATTCGAAGAAGATTATTAGATTTAGGATTTGTAGAAGGTGCTTCTATTACTCCTGTTTTAATTAGTGCCTCTTCAGACCCTCGTGCTTTTTCTATCCGTGGTACTTTAATTGCTATTCGAAAAGAAGATGCTAATTTAATAACAATTCAATTTTAATATTACTTATTAATCGATGTTTTTTGGGCTCTAAGTCCTAAAACATCGGTAACCTTTTTGTTATCGATGCATACTATATACCATTAATTATAAATGTGGGAGGTTTTAAAGTATGGGTCTTACAAAATCCTCTACTGGAAGTCGTCTGTTAATTGATGACTTATCCTTTTCAAAAGATAATTGTAACTATGTTGTTGCTTTGGCAGGTAATCCTAATGTTGGCAAATCTACTATTTTTAACAATTTAACAGGTATGCATCAGCACACTGGTAATTGGCCTCGGAAAAACAGTTGGAAATAGCATGGGCACTTGTGTATATCAAGACACAAATTTTCTTTTTGTAGACATTCCTGGAACTTACTCCATTATGTCTAATTCACAAGAAGAAGAAATTGCTAGAGATTACATTTGTTTTGGAAATCCAGATTGTACAGTCATTGTTGTGGATGCTACTTGTTTAGAGCGAAATTTAAATCTAGTTTTTCAAACCATGGAAATTACAAATAATATTATTGTTTGTGTCAATTTGTTAGATGAAGCTAAAAAGAAAAAAATACATATTGATTTAGATAAATTGTCAGATGAGCTTGGTGTTCCTGTTATTGGAACAACTGCTAGAAAAAAGAAAACTTTAGACAATCTTATGTATGCAGTCAGTCAAATTGTTACTTCTAAAATCAAGTCAATCCCTAAAAAAATCACTTATAATAAATTAATTGAAAATGGAATCCTAAAGCTAAAAACAGTTTTAAAAAATGAATTTTCTTTATCTGATGATTTAGCTCGTTGGATTGCTTTAAAGATAATGGATGGAGAAGAAAAAATTTTACAATCCATTGAAACTAATCTTGGTATTGATTTGCTACATAATGAAGCTTTGCAAAAGGAAAAAGATATCGTTCGTGATATTTTTTTAAAAAATGATATTACAAAACACAATTTTAAAGACTTAGTTGTGTCTGATATTATGCATCACTCAGAAAGTATTTGTGAAAAAGTATGTTACTTTGAAGATAAAAATTATTCAAAACGCGACCAAAAAATCGATAAAATCTTAACTTCTAAAAAGTTTGGCATTCCTATTATGATTTTATTTTTAGGTATTATTTTTTGGCTTACTATTGTAGGGGCTAATTATCCATCTCAAGTACTGTTCGACTTATTTGCTTGGTTGCAAGAAAAACTATTTTTATTGGCTTCCTTTTTGCATTGCCCTCAATGGCTTTCTTCTATGTTAATTTCTGGTGTTTATCAGACTTTAACTTGGATTGTATCTGTTATGCTTCCACCTATGGCTATCTTTTTTCCTCTTTTTACTGTTTTAGAAGATTTAGGCTATCTTCCTAGAATTGCCTTTAATATGGATGGTTTTTTTAAAAAGTGTTGTTGTACAGGTAAACAAATGATTACCATGTGCATGGGATTTGGTTGTAATGCTGCAGGTTGTGTTGGTTGTAGAATCATTGATTCACCACGAGAAAGGCTCATTGCTATTTTGACAAATAATTTTGTTCCCTGCAATCGGAAGATTTCCCTTTTTGATTGCGATTGCCACTATCTTTATTGCTGGCAGTATGCAAGGTTTTGGTAGCTCTATCATTGCTACTATTGCTGTTATCTTTGTCATTTTATTGGGAATCTTTTTTACCTTAGTTATCTCAAAGCTACTATCTAAAACTATTTTAAAAGGTATGCCTTCTTCCTTTGTTTTGGAATTACCTCCTTTCAGAAAACCTCAATTTGGAAAAATTTTAGTACGTTCCCTTTTTGATAGAACTTTATTTGTGTTAACTAGAGCTATTAGTGTTGCCGCTCCTGCCCGGACTCGTTATTTGGTTATTTGCCAATATTGGTATTAATGGAGAAAGTATCCTTGATTTAGTTGCTAATTTCTTAAATCCATTTGCTAGTTTAATGGGGTTAGATGGTTATATTTTAACAGCTTTTATCCTTGGAATTCCAGCAAATGAAATTGTACTTCCTATTATTTTAATGTGTTATCTTGGTGGTAATTCTTTGGTTAATTTAGAAGATACTTTTTCCATTGGTCAAATTTTAATTTCTCATGGATGGACGATTTTAACTGCTATTAATGTCATGTTATTTACAGTTTTACATTATCCTTGTGCTACTACTCTTTTGACAATAAAAAAAGAGACTGGTAGTTGGAAGTGGACAGCTCTTAGCTTCCTTCTTCCTACTGTCTGTGGTATAGTTGTTTGTATGCTTACCAATTTGGTTTATCATATTTTTATATAAATGGAAAAAAGGATTAGCTTATTTCTAATCCTTTTTCTTTATCTGGTTACATATTCTTCAAATGTTTTCTTGAAAAATTCTAAATCCAATAAGACTTCTGGATGCCATTGTACCCCCATAATATTTCCATCTTGTATCGCTTCAATTACGCCATCTTCACTGGTAGCTACCACTTTAAAATTTGGTGCTAGTTTACGTATTGCTTGTCTATGATAAGAATTCACTTCTATTTCTTCTTTTTGATAAATCTTATCTAAAAATGATTTTTTTTCAATTTTAATTTTGTGCATACTTCCATCTTCTAATTTATGATAGGAAATTTTTTGATTTAAATCCCCACCAAAATATACATTTAATGTTTGCATTCCTCCGCATATTCCTATAATTGTTTTATTCTTTTTTATAAATGCATCAATTACTTTTTTATCTAATTGATATTCATCATATTTATATTCTTTTCCTGGGAATGGTACATCATTATAGTATTTAGGGTCAACTCCAATAAAACTTCCTGGTAGAATCAGGGTTTCACATATATTAGCAATTTCATCTAAATTTTTTTCTGATATAATTGGTATCATTAAAATATTTAATTCATCCATTATTTTTTGATAAACTTCATGTATGATATATCTTTTATGAAAAGGTTTTTCCTTTTCATAATTTTCTAATCTTCCTATGATAGCAACTTTCAAAAAAGCTCACTCCCTATTTAAAATATATTATTTTTATATTATATAATATAAATTTTTATTTTGCAATTTTTCATAAAAATATCTATCTCAAGTTGCCATTTTTTGTTTTTTATGTTACTATTGTATTTATAAAATTAATAGGGGTGATACTATCGTGAAATTACTAGCAAAAATTACAGATAAAGAAATTGATGAATCTATTGTAGCTTATGAAAATCCATCAACAAGAGTGGCATCAAGAGGAATTGTTTTAAATGAAAAAGGAGAAATTGCAATATTTCATAAGAAAAACAAAAACGAATACAAATTACCTGGTGGTGGTATGGAAGAAAATGAATCCAAAGAAGATACTTTTAAAAGAGAAATATTAGAAGAAACTGGTTGTCAGGTAGAAATTTTAGAGTATATGGGGTATACAGAAGAAATTAGATCACAATTAAATTTTACACAAACCTCCTATGTATTTGTAAGTAAAGTAATTAGCAATTCTAAGGAATTACATTTAACACAAAAAGAAGCAGAAGAAGGTGGTGAATTAGTTTGGCTTGCACCAGAGGTTGCTCTACAATTAATTCGTGAAAGTTTTGATAATTTAAAAGGTTCTAAATATGATAGCCTTTATTCCACTAAATTTATTGCAAAAAGAGATGAAACTATTTTAAATGAATATATTTTAAACAATCTTAAGTAATCATTTAAAGCACACATATTCAAAATGTGTGCCTTTTTTGGTTATTTTTTTATAAAATCTTCTACAAATTTATCTTTTACTTGTAATGGTAATATTAAAATATCAGGTACTTTTTCCTTTTTTACAATCTCTGGTATATACTTTCCACAATCTGCATAGTTTGGATCATTTGAAAATTCTTCTCCTTCTCCTGTTCCAAACTTACCATCTACATACTCACATAAGTAAAACAATTCTTTCCTATTAAATCTTTCTGAATATATTTCATACAATTTTTTTACCACTTTTACAGTGATACCAAATTCTTCTTTTATTTCTCTTATCGTCCCTTCTTCTGGCGTCTCTCCATCTTCTAATCTTCCACCTGGAAACGTATAATATTCCTGATAATCATTTCTTTCCACTACTCCCACACGATGCATAAAAACAAATCCATCTTCCATTGGTACAATTCCAGCAACTCTAGTTCTTTCCATTTTTGTTTACTCCTTTATCTCCATAATTCTCCATTAATCTGGCTAGTTAATGCCATAATAAAAGCATTTCTTGTCAAATCAATTCTAGATATTTCATCTTTGGTTAGTTTGCTAATACCACCTTTTCCTTTGTTTAGTTCTTTTCCCTCAAAAATTCGGTCCATTACTTTTCCGAAGCTCCGTCTTTCTTATTTCCTCAATATATCGATCTGGAACAGGAAATCCTTGGCTAGTTCCTACACTTTGAAATCCATCTACACTTTCTATTACCGCTAAATTAATATCAATCCAACCTCCAATGGAATCTGTTATTCCTGCTTCACTTGCAAGATAATAATCTACTTTTATATGGTTATCATCTGCATATTTTCTTAAATTTTTTATCCTATTTTTAGCACCTATTATAATTTCTTCATTAAATGGTTGATCCGATACTTCCGAACTCACATCTACTCCTTCTATTTCGACTTTATCAAAATACTTTTCAAAAGCTTGCTTTGCTCCTTCTATCTTCCCTGGATTTTTTGTTCCTATTAAAACTTTCATTTACATTTCACTCCTTCACTAAGTGTCGCATTGTCGCATTGGGGACGTTTCTTTTTGCGACATTTTGGCGCAAAAAGAAACGTCCCCAATGCGACAAGCAACATCAATCGCAACATTATTATATCTTATTTTTTCAATTTTTTCTAGATTTTTGTTTCAACTTTTTAAATTAGTGGTATACTTTTTATAATACAAAAAATGGAGATGATTAAAGTTGTCAAATAATACAATAAAAGATGAAGTAAATGTTAGTAACTTATATGGTTTAGCGGCTACCTTACCCAAAGAAGATTTTATTCAAAAATATAATGTAAAAGAAAATGGACTGTCTTCTAGCGAAGCAGAAGAAAAGTTGCGTAATTTAGGATTAAATGAAATAAAGCAAGCCAAACCTAAAAAATGGTATCACTATTTCTTAGAAAGCTTATTTACTCCTTTTAACTGCATCTTACTAGGAATTGTTGCCATTTTAATTTACACTGATATTTATTTACCACCCACTCCTAGTTATGCCAATATTATTGTAATTGCTATTTTAGTATCAGCCAGTACCCTATTAGACTTTTTCGAAGAATTTCGCTCCAATAAAGCAGCTGAAAAACTAAAACAAATGGTAGCAACCACTACCTCCGTTATTCGTAATGGTAAAGAAATAGAACTTCCGATTAATCAAGTAACTTTAGGGGATGTTGTTTTGCTTTCTGCTGGTAGTATGATACCTGCTGATTTAAGAATAATCGAAGCCAAAGATCTATATGTTGGTCAATCCTCCTTAACTGGTGAATCTGACAGTGTTAAAAAAACAGTTGATAGCGAACTTACCTTAAATGAAATAGACAGTATCGCTGATTTAGATACCATTTGCTTTATGGGGACTAATGTTATTTCTGGAAGTGCCAAAGGAATTGTTATTAAAACAGCTGATTCTACTTATTTTGGTAAAGTAGCTCATACTTTAACCATTGGAAAACCAAAAACAGCCTTTCAAAAAGGAATTGAAAGTATTAGTCGATTATTAATTCGTTTTATGCTAATTATGATACCAATTGTATTTTTACTAAATGCATGGAAACATGATATTATCACAGCTTTCACTTTCGCTGTTGCCATTGCAATTGGAATTACCCCTCTTCTACTTCCTGTTATTTTATCCTCTAGCTTATCTAAAGGTGCCATTCGAATGTCTAAGAAAAAGACAATTGTAAAGAAACTAGATTCCATTCAAAATTTTGGTGCTATGAATATTTTATGTACTGACAAAACTGGAACTTTAACAGAGGACAAAATTGTATTAGAAAAATATTTAGACATTAATGGTAATGAAGATTTAAGAGTTTTAAAACACGCTTTTTTAAATTCTTATTTTCAAACTGGTTTAAAAGGTAATATTGATGAAGCTGTTATTCATAGAGCTTTAGAAAACAATATGGGAGAACTCTCAGAAAAATATAAGAAAATCGATGAAATTCCTTTTGATTTCTCTCGTAGACGTTTATCGGTAGTTGTAAGTGATGGTAACAAAAAGCAATTAATCACAAAGGGTGCAGTAGAAGAAATTTTAAATATTTGTACAATGGTTGATTATAAAGGCGAAGTTTCTCCAATTACCAAAGAAATAAAAGAAAATATCAGTAAAATTAGTAAAAGCCTAAATGAAGATGGTTTAAGAGTAGTAGCCGTTTGTCAAAAAAATGATATTACTGATATTGAACAGTTTGCAGTTTCTGACGAAAAAAATATGATATTACTTGGCTTTATTGGCTTTTTAGACCCACCAAAAGAAAGTGCCAAAGAGTCTATAGAAAAGCTTAACCATGCTGGCATCCGCGTTATCGTTTTAACTGGTGATAATGCCGAAGTTACGAGATGTATTTGTAATAAGGTCGGAATTAATTCCAAGAATATTGTTCTACGGAAATAAAATTGATAAATTAACTGATACGGCAGTTTTACGATTATTGAAAAAAACAAATATATTTGCCAAACTATCCCCTATTCAAAAAGCAAGACTGGTAAGACTTTTAAGAGAATCTGGCAATGTAGTTGGCTATATGGGAGATGGTATTAATGACAGTCCTTCTCTTACTAATTCTGATGTTGGTATTTCTGTTGATACTGCTGTTGACATTGCCAAAGAAGCTGCTGATATTATCTTGCTAGAAAAAGACTTAAATGTTTTATTAGATGGTGTGACCGAAGGTCGTCGTACCTTTGTAAACCTTATGAAATATATCAAACTCGCCACTAGTTTCAACTTTGGAGAAGTGGTTTCCATTGTCATCGCAAGTGCTTTACTACCATTTTTACCAGAAACACCAATTCAGCTACTAGTAGAAAGTCTATTATATGACTTTGGACAACTTACCTTGCCATTTGACCATGTGGATAAAGAAGCTTTGCAACACCCTAAAACTTTTTCTATTAAAAGTTTAAAAAACTTTATGTTTTTTATGGGACCACTTAGTTCTGCTTTTGATATGTTAGTATTTGCTTCTCTTTGGTTTGTTTTCCAAATTAGAGATGTTGCTATGTTTCAAACGATTTGGTTTAGTTATAGTATTACCTCCAATTTAGTTGGCATGCATATCATTCGAACAGCAAAATTACCTTTTGTACAAAGTAATGCCCATAAAGCAGTTTACATTTCTTCGATTTCTTTAATTTTGGTTGGAATTTTTGTACCTTTCACAGCTTTAGGAAATTTGATTGGATTAGTCCCAATGGATATAAAACATATTTTTATGATTTTTGCAATTACTCTTCTTTATTGCTTTGTTGCAATTTTTGCTAAAAAGGTTTATATAAAAAAATATGGAGAATGGATATAACTATTATAAAATATGGAGTTCCTCTCCTAAGTAAGGAACTCCATACACTAAACTTTTCTTTTTATATCGACTCGTCTCCTGCAAATTTCCAAAGGGCTTCCATGTCTGTCAGAGCCATTGAAATTGTTTTAAAAGACGATAAACTTATTTACCTATCTCTTCTCCAGAATTTAGCTCACTTTCTGTTTCATATTCTAATATTCCCTTTTTTATCCATTCTAGAATTTCTTCTTTTGTCATTTCAATAAAAGTTTTTTCTTGTTGTGAATAAATATAGATTTCTCTTTTCCCTTTGTATTTCATACAATACACTTTTAATTAACTTTCCATCTTGTATTGTCTTAATATCTATACTGCGTAATTTGTTTTTTTGTTTTTCTTCTTCTGTCAATAAACTGCCATATAATTTTTTATAGTATTTATCTACTTCATATATATTCATTTCATCTTGTTTAGCTGTATTAT
>CATOLW010000017.1 GCA_951800935.1 uncultured Clostridium sp. | reverse complement strand
AAAAGCTAATTGGGATCTTTTAACCATTATAATTATGGTTACAAAATAAAAAATACATTGGGTAAATCGTAAAGAATTATGAAAGAGAGTATTCCATTTTTATCTAAAAATACTAGACAAAAAATAGAAAATATAGTATAAATAAATGGGTATAATAAAGACACATAATATAAAGCAAAAGAAGGGAGAAGTATAAATATGAAAGAAAGAGGAATTACACTAATTGCTTTAGTTATAACCATTATTGTATTATTGATTTTAGCAACAGTAAGTGTTGTGACATTAACAGGAGAAAATGGAATTATAAGTAAAGCAAGACAAGCAAAGGAGCTAACGGAACAAGCAAATATAAAAGAGCAAATACAAATGGCAATTATAGGAAGTTATGGACAATATGGTGGTTTAGATTATGAGGCTTTAAAATATAATTTAAATAAAAAAGAAAAAAATTAATATATTAGAAAAATCAATTAGTAAATTAAGTGAGATTTTGCAAGAAGGAAACTATGTAGAATGGGCATATTTGCTAGGAAATAAGAAAGAAATTGTCAAAAGGAATTTATTAGCAGGTATTAGTCGTGGTGTTGGAATTGGAATTGGTGTTACGATTATTACAGCAGTGTTAGTAATTTTACTTCAAAAGATAGTAACGTTGAATATTCCTGTCATTGGAGAATATATTGCAGATATTGTGGAAATCGTCGAAAAAAGTAGATGAGTTTTAATTGCATTTAGTAATATAAGGTGGTATAATCGAAATAAGGCGATTTAGCCTAGGAGTATAAGAAAGAGAAAGGGAGGTTCAGAACAGTATGAATCAAGGAAACATGTTGGTAAACTATGACTTAAAAATCCCAGAAGAACGGGTAAAGGAAATTTTCAGTGCAGAAGACACAGGAAGACTTTGGAGAGAAATGATTGAAATGCCACAATTCAAGAGAATGGCTGAAAAATCAACAGAATTTCTAGAAATGATGCAGGTAGCAATCATAAAAGATGCGATTGAGCTTGTTGTTATGAAGGGAATGAACTTTAATGAAGCAGTGCAAAAAAGAATATTGTATTGTAAAGAAAAAATGTTTTAACGACATGTAAAAAACAAAGAAAGCATGGATCCAAGCAATTGTAGTTCCACGCTTTTTTTGTTATTAAAATTCTAATTTATAAAATACTTTTTTTCCTTTTTTCAAAATAGCATAACCATCTGAAAAATCCTTATCAGAAAGAACGAAATTTACATCTGTAATTTTTTCGTCATTTAAAGAAATACCACCTTGTGTAATTAAGGTTCTAGCTTGTCCTTTAGAAGGAGCCATACCAGTTAAGATAATAGCATCTAAAATAGAAATAGCAGTACTTTCTACTTTTACCGTTGGCATGTTATCTAAACTACCTTGTCCATTAAATAGGGCATTAGAAGCTTCCTCAGCTTTTTTTGCCTCCTCTTTACCATGAACTAGTTTCGTAATTTCATAAGCTAATATTTTTTTTGCTTCATTGATTCTTTCATCTTGATATGAAGATAGTTCTTTTATTTGACTAATTGGTAAGAAAGTAAGCATGTTAAAGACATTCTCTACACTACTATCTTCAACATTTCTCCAATATTGATAAAATTCATAAGGAGAAGTTTTTTTAGGGTCTAACCATAAAGCACCTTTTTCAGTTTTTCCCATTTTTTTGCCTTCTTTGGTGGTTAGTAATTTAAAAGTTAACCCAAAAGAATCTTCTTTTCCAATTTTTCGAATTAGCTCAACACCACCAATGATATTAGACCATTGGTCGTTTCCACCCATTTGAAGTTTACAGCCATATTTATTATATAAATATAAAAAGTCATAAGATTGCATTAACATATAGCTCATTTCAAAAAAGGTTAAACCAGTTTCTAATCTTTGTTTGTAACATTCAGCAGCAAGCATTCGATTAACAGAAAATAAACTTCCAATTTCACGAACAAAATCAACAAATTTTAAATTTAATAACCAATCAGCATTGTTAACGATAATAGCTGCATTTTCACCATCAAAACTAACGAATTTTTCAATTTGTTTTTTAAGACATTCTACATTGTGGTCAAGTTCTTCACGTGAAAGCATTTTTCTCATATCTGTTTTTCCGAGAAGGATCACCAATAGTTGCAGTACCACCACCGACTAAAATAATTGGTTTATGACCACATTTTTGCATATGACTTGCGACCATTAAAGAAATAAAATGACCAACATGTAAGCTATCTGCTGTTGGGTCAATTCCAATGTAAAAAGGAACAGACTCTTTGCTAAATAGTTCTTTGATTTCTTGTGGGTGAGTCATTTGCTCAATATATCCTCTTTCTTCTAAGATATTAAAAACATTCTCCATATATATCAAACCTTTCTAATTGTTACCAAGTTCTCCAATGGCATTTTTTAATTGCTCAATACTATTTAATTCTTGTTGATAGTCTTGAAATTCTGGATATCCAACAAAACGATTTAAGTTTTTTACAGAAATACCAGTATCATTAGAGATAGTATTAAAAGAATTTTCTAATCCATTTTCTTGTACATAAGATTTGAAGGTTGAAAATTCAAATCCATCTTTTGCACTACACTTAGGACATACATTTCCTTCTGCAACATAAAAATTTCCACATCTACTACATCTATTTAGTTCCATAATCTTTCCTTCCTTTCATCTTTTGACAAATCTTTTTAAATTCTTTGTTATTCTATCATAAAATTACAAAAAATAAAAGTGATTTTTGTGATTTTTTCTAAAAAGGATTGACAAAATTAAAAAAAATTATATAATTTAAACAAATAAGAAGGAGGTAAAATATGAAAGCATATGTATGTAAAGTATGTGGGTATATTCACTTTGGAGAAGAAGCACCCCAAAGATGTCCACAATGTGGAGCAGGAAAAGAAATGTTTGAAGAAAAAGCACAAGAACAAGGTGCTAATGAATATGTTGATGAACATGTAATAGGAGTAGCAAAAGGGTTAGACGAAGAAGTTGTAAAAGGATTAAAAGATAATTTTATGGGAGAATGCACAGAAGTTGGAATGTACTTAGCGATGAGTCGCCAAGCAGATAGAGAAGGATACCCAGAAATTGCAGAAGCCTTCAAAAGATATGCTTGGGAAGAAGCAGAACATGCTGCCAAATTTGCAGAACTATTAGGAGAAATTGTATATCCAGACACGAAGAAGAATGTAATGCTAAGAGCAGAAGCTGAATGTGGAGCTTGCAAAGGAAAAAAAGAGTTAGCAACAAGAGCAAAAGAATTAGGATATGATGCTATTCATGATACTGTTCATGAAATGTGCAAAGATGAAGCAAGACATGGAAGAGGATTTGAAGGATTATTAAAAAGATATTTCTAAGAAAGAAGAAAATAGAGAACAATTATAAATTGTTCTCTATTTTTTCTTTTTTTAATGCAATAAATTTATCATAAAATTCTGGAATTTGTTTTTGCAAACGAATTGGTTTTAAATTCATATCAGTAAAACAATGTTTTGTTTCTCCAGTTAACACTAAATCTCCAGTTTTTTGATTGATTACTTGATATCCCATAGTTAAACGAACACCATTAAAGTCTTTTACAAAAGGTTTGATTTCAATAATATCATCAAAAGTAACATGTTGTTTATAGTTACAGTTGATATTAAGAACTGGTATCATAACACCTTGTTCTTCAAAAGCAGAATAAGGCATTTTGTTGTCATCTAACATTTGACAGCGAGCTTCTTCTAAAAAGCGAATGTAATTAGAGTGATGAACAACTCCCATTCGGTCTGTTTCATAATAATTGATTCTTCTTTTAAAAATAAAATCCATTTCTATTACTTCCTTTCGAAAATTTATTATAGCGAAAAGGAAAAATAATGTCAAATTCACATGATAAAAATAGGTATAACATATTAAACATAAATTATGAATTTTGATAAAATGCAAATGTGAAATTGAAACAAAAAAAGGGGAATCATATGGAAAATATAAGAAATCTAAGTAAATTACCAAAAAATAGCAAAGGGATTACATTAATTGCATTAGTAATAACTATTATTGTCTTGTTAATTTTAGCAGGAATATCAATTGCAACACTAACAGGACAAAATGGATTATTAACCAAAGCAGATACAGCAAAAGAGGAAAGCAAAAAAGCAGAATATAAAGAAGTATTAGAATTAATAGGAAATGGATTACGACCAGAAAAAATCATGGAAAATTTAACGACAAAAGATTTTATGGATCGATATCAAGAAGAAATTGAAAAGAAAATAAAAGAAAAAGGAACTTTAGAAGGAGCAACCATAGAAAGAAAAAGTGATGAAAAAATTTGGGTAATAACGAAAGAAGAATATATTTATGAAATAACAGAAGAAAAAGTAATATTATTAGGAAAAAAAGGGGAAAATCCACTACCAACACTAAAACAAACAGACCTTACCTTTAAACTTACACCAAGTGGATATACGAATCAAAATATAATGGTAGAAATTATTCCGAAAATAAATATGGATGGATTTACTTTACAATATTCAACAGATGGAACAAATTGGACAAATTACACTCAAAAATATCATTTGAAGAAAATGGACTACTTCATGCTAGACTAATCAATCAATTAGAAGAAGGGGGATCAGCTACAAAAGACATAGATAAAATTGACAAAGAAGAACCAAACACAGCTACTATAACTTTTAATTCGACAATAGTAGAAGTAGGAAATCCGATAACAGCAACCGTAACACAAAGCAATAAATCAATAGGGACAGATGCTTCTAAGTTTACAGGAGGAACATTTAAAGCCAATCAAAAAGAAATTGAACTAAATATAGCAACACCAGGAACCTATTATTTGCATATATTAACAATAGATAAAGCGGAAAATCTAAAAGAAACGATATCAAAGGCAATAACGATTAAAAAGCCACCAACAGTAGAAGATTTGAAACAAGGTAATGAAGTAAACTATGTTGCCCAAAATGGAACGAATATAAAGTGCAAAGTATTATGGGACGCAGATTCAACCTATGGAAAAAATGGTGTTCAAATAATTGCTATGAGTTCTGTTGAAACGATTAGTCTGGGTGTTCCTACGACTGCGTGGAGTACGGCGGCAAACACGTTAAATAATTCGATTACTACTTTAAATAGTAAAGCAAGTGCTTATGTGAATACAACTTATGTAAGTTCGGCTTGATGTGTAGGAAGTAATCCTGCTAATCCATCAGCTGAAAATACAGCAAAATGGCCTACTGGATATACAGGCTCTACAAATCTGAGGGGAACAGATGAAAATTATGTTATTGATATGACACAGCTCAATGCACTTGGAATCAAGAATATAGGTACTAGTTATTGGTTGGCTTCGAGGGGGAAAGCAACCAATGATGCTCTAGGAGTTTGGTTTTTTAATGGTTCTACAAATGTAGTTTGTGGTTCAGGTTTCTACAATCATAGTGGAGCTAGTCTTGCAATGGCGAATGGAACTATGTAGAATGGACAGTCGTATGGACTTCGACCAGTGTTTATTTTAAGACCAGAAATAAAAATAGTAAGCAATAATGGAACTTACACATTAAGTGTTTAAATAAAGATAGAAAAAATATCCTTGTCATATTTTAGAAAACAAGGATATTTTTCAATTTGATTCTAATTTCTTCTTTTTCCGAAAATAGAAAGAATACGTAAGAAAATATTAATAAAATCTAAATATAATTGCATGGCACAATAAATATGAATTTTATCTTGCTCTATGGATGGTTCTTCTTGTAAAAGTTTTATTTTATTAATATCATAAATGGTAATACCAAAAAATAAAGCTAAAATTATCCAATCTAAAATTAGTTCAAAATTACTATTTTTTAAAAGGAAAAGATTGACAAGACTAAGAAGAACACCAGCTATCAAAAACACAGATAAATAAGGTCTCCAAGAAGTTAAGTCTTTATTTGTTTTATAGCCTATTATACCTAAAGTAGCAAAAAGCAAAGCAGAAATTCCAAATAAGTAAAGAATAGAATTTAATTCAAAAACTACAAATATAACAGACAAGGTAACGCCATTTATCATCGAATAAACAGAATATAAGATACCTACAACAATAGGTGGTAGCTTCTTAAATAAAAGACTAAATCCTAAAACAACTAATAATTCAACAATTAATAAAATATTAAAATAATCACCTAATAAAATGTTCATAAATAGTCCAGAAGCATAGGTGTACCAAGCAATGATACCAGAACCTAATAAACCTAAAAACATCCAAAAGAAGGTTTTTCCAAATAATTTATTTTGAACACTAATATCTTCGTTCATAAAATTTCCCCCTTTCTAATTTCCTAATAAAATTATAGCGATAAAATGAAAAAAATACAACTATTTTTGATGGAAAATTGAAATATGTTAACTGTTGTGTTATAATGAATAAAATAAAAGCTGATATGCCTTTGAAAAATTTTGGGGGCTATTAACTTTTGCCTCTGAAATAAAGCCATTGAAGCTAACTAACAATGAGGAGGAGAAGAAATGAAAGACGAATATTTTGTGCTAGAAGATGAAATGAAAATTGTCGAAATTCCAGCAATGCAAAGAATTGATAGCCAATTTATTTTGCTGGAAGAAAAAGGGGACAGAAACATAGAACAACAAATAGTGAAACGAGAATTTTTCCTACAAGCACTAATGCAAAGGAAGAATGACAGTCAATATGTGTCGAAAATTCTTGTTTTTGCTAATAGTGCCTATGTAATTTCTTGGACAAAAGGAGAACCATTACTTATTTTTTATTATTATGACGATACGAAACATAGCAATGCTAGATTTGAACTAGAAGTAGATGATGAAACAATAATGAAACTCTTGATTTAAGTGTCTTTCATGGAAAGAGCCTTGCGTAGAAAGCAAGGTTTTTTTCTAATTTCCCAACAAAAAACTATCCTATTTAGAAAAAAAGTGATATAATGGCACAAAGAAAATGTCGCAAAAAGAAACGTCTCTAATGTAACTGCCCTAAATAGCGACATAAGAAGGAGAATTAGAATGTCAGATTTTGTGCATCTACATATACATAGTGAGTTTAGTTTGCTAGATGGAGCTAATAGAATTAAAGATTTACCAGTAAGGGCCAAAGAATTAGGAATGGATGCTATTGCTATTACGGATCATGGTTCTATGTATGGTACGATTGATTTTTATAAGGCTTGTAAAAAAGAAGGGGTAAAACCAATTATTGGTTGTGAGGTTTATGTGGCACCAAGAAGTCGCTTTGATAAAGAGCCTAATGTCGATAACCATTACAATCACTTGATTTTATTAGCAAAAGACCAACAAGGCTACCAAAATTTAAGTAAGTTAGTTTCTATTGGTTTTGTAGATGGCTATTATTACAAACCACGAATTGATTTAGAAGTATTAGAAAAGTATCATGAAGGACTTATTTGCTTAAGTGCTTGTTTAGCAGGTTCTGTTAATCAAGCGTTATTAAATGGTAAGACTGAAAAAGCAGAAGAAATTGCCCTTTGGCATAAAAAGGTATTTGGAGAAGATTATTATATTGAAATCCAAAACAATGGTTTACAAGAACAAGTATTAGCCAATCAAAAATTAATTGCTTTAGCAAGAAAGCTAGATATTCCGTTAGTTGCTACCAATGATGCACATTATTTAAAAAAAGAGGATGCTTACAATCATGAAGTACTTCTTTGTATTCAAACAGGAAAGCGAATGAGTGACATAGATAGAATGCGTTTTGAAACAGATGAATTGTATGTGAAATCACCAGAAGAAATGATAGAATATTTTAAAGCTTTTCCAGATGCCATTGAAAATACCATAAAAATCGCAGAAAAATGTAATGTGGAATTTGAATTTGGTCATACTATCTTGCCGAATTATGATGTGCCAGAAGAATTTCCAACTCATTATGATTATTTCAAAAAACTATGTGAAGATGGAATTAAAAATAGATATGGCGAAAGTCCATCACAAGAAATCTTAGATAGAATGGAATATGAATTAGGCGTTATCCAAAGAATGGGATATGTGGATTATTTCTTAATTGTATGGGATTTTATCCATTATGCAAAAACACACAAAATACCAGTAGGACCACGGACGTGGTTCAGGAGCAGGTTCCATTATTGCCTATGCTATTGAAATTACAGATATTGACCCTATGAAATATGGTTTACTGTTTGAAAGATTTTTAAATCCAGAAAGAATTAGTATGCCTGACTTTGACGTTGACTTTTGCTATGAACATAGACAAGATGTAATAGATTATGTATCTGAAAAGTATGGACATGATCATGTATCACAGATTATTACATTTGGAACGATGGCAGCCAAAATGGTTATTCGAGATGTAGCAAGAGTACTAGATGTACCTTATTCAGAAGCAGATAGCTTAGCGAAAATGATACCAAATGAACTACACATTACCATTAAAAAGGCATTAGAGCAGAATAAGGAATTAAGCGATAGATACGAAACAGATGAAACAGTAAAAAAAGTATTAGATGTTGCTATGGCATTAGAAGGAATGCCAAGACAGGCATCTACGCATGCCTGCCGGAGTTGTTATTACCAAAGACCCAGTTGATACCTATGTTCCTTTGTATGTACGAGATGGACAAATTTCAACACAATACATCATGACAACCTTAGAAGAATTAGGATTATTAAAGATGGACTTTTTAGGACTAAGAACACTAACTGTAATCCAAGATACAATTGATCTAGTTAAAGAAAATAGAGGGATTGATGTCGAATTTGACAAAGAAATGGCAGACCCTAAAGTATACAAATTGTGGCAAGAAGGAAAATCTTGTGGAATTTTCCAATTTGAATCCCAAGGAATGACCAATTTTATGAAAGAACTAAAACCAGATTGCTTAGAAGATTTAATTGCAGGAGTATCACTATATCGACCAGGACCAATGGACCAAATACCAAGATATGTAAAAGGAAAATTGAATCCAGGCCATAACGAATATACTCACCCACGATTAGAGCCAATCTTAAATGTAACTTATGGTTGTATGGTATACCAAGAACAAGTAATGCAAATTGTACGAGATTTAGCAGGTTACTCCTTACGGAAGAGCGGATTTGGTAAGAAGAGCGATGGGAAAGAAAAAGCTAGATGTTATGGCAAAAGAAAGAGAAGTTTTCATTCATGGACAGCTAGATAAGGAAGGAAACATAGAAGTACCAGGCTGTGTAAGAAATGGAATCGACGAACAATCTGCCAACAAAATTTTTGACGAAATGGCGGAATTTGCAAAATATGCATTCAATAAATCTCACGCAGCATGCTATGCCGTAATAGCATATCGAACAGCTTACCTAAAAGCATATTATCCAGCTGAATTCATGGCAGCAACCTTAAACAGTTTCTTAGGAAACCTAGATAAAATTCCACAATACATTGATGAATGTAAGCTATTGGGAATTGAAATCTTAAAACCAGAAATCAACAAAAGTGATACCAAATTTACCACAGAGTATGTCGCATTTGGGACAGGCACTAATGCGACATCTGAAGGAAAGGTGGGAGAGTTTGAAGAAGTAAACCCAATGACAACAAATGCTAAAATTCGTTTTGGATTGGGAAGTATTAAAAATGTAGGAACTGTACCAGTAGGTAATATTGTAAAAGAAAGACGTGAAAATGGACCTTATAAGAGTTTTACTGATTTTTGTGAAAGGATTGCAGATGAAGCGGTTAATAAAAAATGTGTAGAAAGCTTAATCAAAGCGGGAGCATTTGACGAATTTGAACAAACAAGAAGTACTTTACTTGCTTCTTTTGAAGGAATTATGGATATCATCCAAAGTGGAAAGAAAAAAGGATTTGCAGGGCAAGTGTCTATGTTTGATTTAGGTTCTGAACAAGAAAAAGAAGAAATGAATGAAATCAAATATCAATTTGATGAGCACGAAGAAATGTCAAATAAAGAATTATTATCTATTGAAAAAGAAATGCTAGGAATTTATATTTCAGGACATCCATTAGAAAAACTAAGAGAACAAATTGAAGCACAAACAACCATCAATACTATAAATTTAAGAGCTATTGATGAAGAACAAATGGCATCTAATTTAGATTCCACAGAAATGATGATGACAAGGCAAAGTGGTAAGGTAAAATACAAAGATGGACAAAATATAAAGTATGCAGGAATTATTACTTCAATTAAAAAGAAATACACCAAAAATAATAAAATTATGGCATTTGTTACCATAGAAGATTTGTATGGTTCAGCAGAAATGATTGTATTTGAAAATGCTTACATCAATGCTGGCAAAAGTTTAGTCGAAGAAAATATTGTTATGGTTGACCGGACGCTTAAGCATCAGAGAAGATGATACAACTACTATTATAGCAAATGAGATAAAAGATTTTGGAGAACAAAAGCAAAAGATATTTACACTTGATATTACAACTGCTAATGAAGAACAAAAAGAAAAGTTAAGAGGGGCTTTACGTTACTTTAGTGGAGATAGAAATAATATTAATGTGCAAATCAAACTAAAAGAAGAAACAAAACCTTGTGGACAGATTTATTTAAGTGATCAAATAAAAGTGATATTTGAAGATATTTTGGGTGAGGAAAAGGTGAGTATAATTGAAAATTAGTATAGAGAAAATTATAAAAGAAATACCAGAAAATCTCACGCCTAGAGAAGAATTAAGATATTTATATTTAAAGTTAGGAAATATATTTTCTTATAATAGAGATTTTTTAAATAGTAAAGATTATCGACAGATAAAAAGAATTTATAATGACTTTATTACAATATCGATGATAGAAAAAGGAATTTATCAAAATAAAATAATAGCAACTTGTAAACAATTTGCAGAAGCTACAAGTGATACAATTAATGAATCGAACCAATATAAAAGAAGAATAAAAGCTAGAACAGTAGGATATGTAGAAGATGAAGAAAGTCATGTGGAAGTGATTGCAACAATAGATGGAAAGAATTATTGCTTAAGTATTGATAAAGATTTGTATAAAATACAAAAGGGTATGAAAACAAAAGGGTTTGCAACCGACAAAAAAGCAATTGATGGAACAGAATGTGAGACGATGACAGAGGAAGAATTGAAAGAAATAGATGAAAAGTTAGGATATTGTAAAAATGGAATATATACAGACGATATTATTCAATTGTTAAAAAAAGAAATGGCAGAGGAACAAAATTGGGAACAATTTAATCAAGGAAAACCAAAAGAATCTGCATTTCAATATAAAATAGATTTTATTTTTAGGTATCTAAAAAATA
>CATOLW010000016.1 GCA_951800935.1 uncultured Clostridium sp. | reverse complement strand
CTGTATTTTCATTTTGATATATTTGTATCATTTTATCTTTTTCTATCTCAAAATCTTTATTATTTTTCAAAAATTTGTTAATAACTTTTTCATTTTCTTCTTTTAAAATACTACAGGTAGAATATACTAATTCTCCTCCTGCTTTTAAGTATTTTGAACAGTTTTCTAATATTTGCTGTTGTATTTTAGTAATTTCTTCTAAATCTTCTTTTTTTCTTTTCCATTTAATATCTGGTTTCCTTTTTAATACGCCAATTCCTAGGCATGGCACATCTAACAAAATTTTGTCAAAGGGTTCTTTATCGTTTTCTTGTGGTTTGGTAGCATCTTTTACTTCTGTTTTGATAATAGTAATTCCTAATCTTTTTGCTGTTTTTTCTACCAATTTCACTCTATGTTCATGCAAGTCCCAAGCAATAATTTCTCCTTCATTTTTCATTAATTCTGCCATAGCTGTTGTTTTCCCTCCTGGACTGCTACAAGCATCTAGTACTTTTTCTCCTGATTTTGGATTTAGTACCACTGCAATCCATCCAGCTACTTCGTCTTGCACTGTAAATTTTCCTTCTTGGAAAGTTTTTCTTCCTTCTATATTTTTAGCATTTTCTAATACTAAAAAGTTTTCTAAATCTGCCTGTTTTACTTTTACGCCTTCCTCTTCTAATTCTCTTATCAATTCCTCTTTTGTGGTTTTTAGTGGATTGATTCGGATATGAATTTTAGGTCTTATATTCGAGTCATGGCAAATTTTTCCCACTGTTTTTACTGTGTTTTCTTTTATCAATTCTTCTACTAACCATTCTGGCATAGAAGTCGTTTTCGAAATTCTAGATATATCATTTTCTATTTCAAAAAAATCTTCATAATCCTTCTTTTCTACTTTTCTTAAAATAGCATTTACAAAATTGCTACTTGCCTTATGTCCATATCTTTTGGCTAAATTAACTCCTTCATTAACCGCTGCTGACTTAGGCACCTTATCCAAAAACAAAATTTGATAAATACTCATTCTCAAAATATTTAAAATCCATGGTGATATTTTTTTCAAGCGAATCTTGGAATGTTTTTTTACAATTTCATCTATAGTTAATCTCCAAGAAACTGTACCATACACAATTTCGGAAATAAAACCAATATCTTTACTGCTTAATCCTTCCTTTGCTTTTCTAACTTGTTTTAATGTTTCATCTAACGCAATGTTACAATAAGCATTCTTTTCATTTACTTCATATAACACCTTTAATGCTATCTGTCTTACTCTATCCATCTTTTTTCTCCAAACTGGGATTAGGGGACGTTCCTTAAAATCCCTGTTTTAGGGATTTTAAGGAACGTCCCCTGATCCCTCTTTTCTATCTTAACTGCATTATATATTTTTTATCAAAAAATTTCTACCTATTTTGTATATTTTTTCTAACTTTTGGCAAAGCTATCAATAAAAGAATTTTTTGGAGGTCAATTATGGATATCAAAAAACATTTAATGATTACTGGTAATTCTAGTGTTTCTTGGAAAGATGCTATTGTAAAAGCAATTGCAGAAGCTTCTAAGACAATTGATTATTTATCAGAAGTAAAAATTTTAGAACAAAGAGCAAGTATTGATGGTGATAAAATCATCGAATATTTTGTTGATTTAGATATCAGCTTTGTTCTTGATTTAAATCGAAAAAAGAATTAAATAAGGAGGTTTTATCTATGAGTACAAATCCAATAGAAACAAAACAAACTTATCAGGACTATGTTGATAAAAAATCACCAAATTCTCCTATTCTTAAAAATTGTTTTAATGCTTTTTGGGTTGGTGGGCTAATTTGTAGCATTGGTCAGATTATACTTAATATATGTAAAGAAAGAGGTTTTGATACAGCAACTTCTAGTACAATTGTTTCCATTTTATTGATTGGAATTTCTGCTTTTTTAACTGGTCTTAATCTATTCAATAAAATCGGAAAATTTGCAGGAGCAGGTTCACTAATTCCTATTACGGGGTTTGCTAACTCTATTGTTTCTCCTGCTATGGAATATAAGTCAGAAGGATATGTTATGGGGGTTGGCGGAAAAATGTTTACCGTTGCAGGACCTGTTTTAGTATTTGGTATTTCTGCTTCTATTTTAGTAGGAATTATATTTTTAATTTTTAATACACAAAGTATAACTTTAGTATAATTTTTTAAAATGGAGATGATGTTTTGGAAAAGTTAGGAAAACAAACTATAAAATTTAATACCCCTCCTACCATATTAGATTGTGCCTCTATTGTTGGTCCAAAAGAATCCAATGGTCCTTTGGCAAAATATTTTGACCAAACTTTAGATGATGAATTTTGGGGTGAAAAAACTTGGGAAAAGGCTGAAAGTAAGATTATAAAAGAAACAGTAAACACTGTTATTTCTAAATCTGGTGTAGCAGCCAACGAAATTGATTGTATGTTTGCAGGTGATTTATTAAATCAATGTATTTCCTCTAGTTTTGGTTTACGCGAATTAAGCATTCCTTTTTTTGGTGTATTTGGTGCTTGTTCTACTTTTGTAGAATCAATGAGTTTAGGTGCTATAGCTATTGAAAGTTTTGCTAATCATGTGTTATGTGCTACTTCTAGTCATTTTTGTAGTGCTGAAAAACAATTTAGATTCCCTTTAGAACTAGGAAATCAAAGACCACCTAGTAGTCAATGGACTGTTACTGGATCTGGTGCAGCTATATTAGCCAAGAATGGATCTGGTCCTTATATCACCCATATTACACCTCGGAAAAATTGTAGATATGGGAATTAAAGATGCCAATAATATGGGAGCTGCTATGGCACCAGCCTTTGCCGATACATTAATTGCCCACTTCTTAGATACTGGAAGAAACCCAAGTTATTATGATGCTATTATCAGTGGTGATTTAGGTCATATCGGAAAAGAAATTGCAATCGATATTGCTAAGTCACAAGGTTATAATATCAAATCCAATTATAATGATTGTGGTGTTTTAATTTTTGACAAAAATGCACAAGACACTCATTCTGGTGGTAGTGGTTGTGCTTGCTGTGGAACTGTATTTTCTGGTTATTTATTCAAACAATTAAAAGAAAAGAAAATGAAAAAAATATTATTAATTGCAACAGGAGCTTTAATGAACTCAACAAGCTCTCAGCAAGGCGAATCCATTCCAGGTATTGCTCATGCAATTAGTATTGAAGTTTAAAAGGGATTTTGGGACGTTCCTTAAAATCCCTCTAACTTAGAAAGGATGAAGTTTTATGAATGTTAATTGGAGTAATGTTTTTGATTGGATGATGTTATTAAAATGTTTTGTAACTGGTGGTGTAATTTGTATTATTGGCCAAATTTTGATTGATAAAACAAAGCTTACTCCTGCTAAAATATTGGTTATTTTTGTAACAACTGGTGCTATTTTAGGAGGTCTTCGGTATTTATCAATATTTAGTTGATTTTGCAGGTGCTGGTGCTACGGTTCCTCTTACTGGTTTCGGCTATAATTTAGCTAAAGGTGCCATTGAGGCTGTAGAGCAGACTGGTTTAGTAGGTGCTTTTACTGGTGGTGTGAAAGCATCTGCTGGTGGAATTGCTGCTGCTGTATTCTTTGGCTATTTGGCTTCTTTGATTTCGAAACCTAAAATGAAGAAACAATAAAAGATATAAAAATTGGGCGGGATATCTCCCGCCTTTTTTGGATTATAAACACTTTTGAATCAACTGCTGGACGTCTTCCAGTCTTTTTGCTAACTCAGAAGATCTGGATACTATCTCTTTTACGACAAACTTGGAATTTTTACATGGGCAAGACTTTTTGTCTTCCATAACATGACACGTTCCTATTAATTTATGTGCTATACCTTTTCTTAGATACACATCATATATCAATCTAAACCCCCAGTTTTTCCGTATCAGAGTCAGTTTTTCATTCCCTATCCTTCTTTTATAGGACCGCCTCCAATTAACTTCTTTTAATTCTTTCATGTTTTCTCCACCTTTCTGCTTTCTCACTACAAGTTGCCATAATATTTTAACACAAATATATTTCTATTTCAATCTTTTTCAAGATATTTTAACAAAAAAAGAATAACTTTTTTTGTTATTCTTCTTCCTAGTTTATGCTTTTTTTGCTATTTCTGCAATTTCTGTAAAAGCTTTTGCGTCTGTTACAGCAATTTCTGCTAACATTTTTCTATTGATGGTAACATTTGCTTTTTTTAGTCCTGCAATCATCTTGCTATAAGTTGTTCCATTCATTCTTGCTGCTGCATTAATTCTTGCTATCCATAATTTTCTAAAATTACTTTTTTTATCTTTTCTTCCTACATAAGCATATGCTAAAGATTTCATAACTGCTTGATTTGCATTTCTAAACCTATAACTTTTTGCTCCATAATATCCTTTTGCTTGTTTTAATATTTTTTTATGTCTTGCTCTTGTTGTTCTAGCTGTTTTTACTCTTGCCATTTATTTTCACCTTCCTTTTTTTCTTCGTCAATTTTAGTTACCATATGGTAATAATTTTTTGATGGTTTCTACACATGTTTTGTCAGCATAAGCATTTTGTACTTTTCCTGATTTTTTTTGTCTTCTTGTTTTGTTTGCTAACAAGTGTCTTCTGTTTGATTTTGTTCTTTTTACTTTTCCTGTAGCTGTTAATGAATATCTTTTTTTAGCAGCTTTATTGGTTTTTAATTTTGGCATAATGATAACTCCTTTCGTTTATTACTTTTATTAATGTACAGATAATTTTATTTATCTGCTTTTTTAGCTAAGATAGTAAACATATTTCTACCTTCTAGTTTTGGTTGTTTTTCAACCGTTGCCACATCTTCCAAAGCCTCAATAAACTTATTTAGTACTGCTTCTCCTGCCTTTGCATTGTTAAGTTCTCTTCCTCTAAATCGAACGGTTATTTTTACCTTGTTTCCATCGGTTAAGAATTTTCTTGCATTTTTACATTTGAAACCAAAGTCATGTTCTTCAATATTCGGAGTCACTCTTAACTCTTTTACTTCAAAACTTTTTTGTTTTTTCTTGGCTTCTTTTTCTTTTTTTGCTTGTTCAAATTTGTATTTCCCATAGTTCATAATCTTACAAACTGGTGGATTGGTATTTGGCGCAACTAGTACTAAATCTAAGTTTTTGCTTTCTGCTTTTTCTAAAGCTTCTTCCAATGGGATGACTCCTGCTTTTTGTCCATTATCCTCTATCAACTGTACTTCTTTTGCTCTTATTTGTCTGTTGATTGGTAATTCTTGTTTGATTGAAAACACCTCCATAAATATAAAAAATTTGACTTTGTTACAAGTCAAATCAAAAATAAATACCGATTCTGTATTCCTACTTTGGTTTTATTTAGTTTCTAACCTTTTTCTTTATTTTAGATAAGGTGAGAAGTTTGACTTCTTCTTGTAACGTGTATTATTATATACTTCTTTTTCTTATTTGTCAAGCATTTTTATGATTTTTGATTACTTTTTTAAATCATTATAAAAAGTAAGATTCCGATTGTTTGAATGACAAACAAATTTAAAACATTAGAAGTCAGCAAATTATTAGTTGCCTCTACCACTCCTAATATATCATTTTTGTTTTGGTTTTTATAATGCTTTTGTGCCTCAAAAAAAGTAATTAATTCTGGAATACTTGTAATAACACCAAGCAAAATTCCTATTATAGTTTGTGAAATACGAAAGTGATTGCATAAATAATTTAAGGTTTCTCCTAATAATTCTCCTATTACATATAATAAAATCCCTGTTACAATTAGAATCAAGATATATAATAATGTTTTCTTGGTATTTCCTATTTCCCTTCGTCCTTCCTCTTCTATTCGTTTTTCAATTTGTTTATCCTCTTTTTCTAAATATAACTTATGAACATTATGATTAATATATTGAAACAAAACATATAAAATCAAAAAAATTGGTACCACCCATAGTTTCATTTCTATCTTCTTCCACACAAAAAATATAGGTATAATAAGAGTTAGTACTACCATTACTAAGTCAACTTTAATAGCATGATTTTAAAAAGCTTTTCTATTTTTATTCCACAAAATAGATGTCATATATTGAATAAAATTAATTACATTCGAACTTAGTATATTAAAAACACTTGTACTAATCAAACCATTGATACTAGAAATACTAATTGTTAATAATTCTGGCACCGAAGTTGCATAACCTGCAATATTTCCTACTGTTTTAGGTTTCAAATTTAAATTTTCTGCCAATTTTCTAAGTGTTATTACTAATATATATTTAGCAATTAATACGATTAATCCAGAATACAAAATAAATTTTGTCATTTCAAAAAACATTTTTCATTTCTCCTTTTTCTTTATTTTGTCCAATTTCTTGCCAATTATTAGAATTTGTAGTATAATTGGAACAATATAAAAAGCGGTGCAAGGACTGTCCTTTACTCCCTAAAACAGGGATTTTAAGGAACGTCCCCTAATCCCTGTTTGGAGGTAAGATATGATTGATATCAAATTTTTAAGAGAAAACCCTGATGTGGTAAAAGAGAATATTAAAAGAAAGTTTCAAGATCACAAGCTTGTTTTAGTGGATGAGGTTATGGATTTAGATGTAAAAAGTAGACAAGCTAAATTGAATGGAGATAATTTAAGAGCTGAAAGAAAAAATTTGAGTAACCAAATTGGTAGCTTAATGCAAGCTGGCAATAAAGAAGAAGCTGAAAAAATAAAAGCACAAGTAACTAAAATTAATAACCAATTAGAAGAAAATGAAAAATTAGAAAATAAATATGCTGAAGAAATTAAAACTAGAATGATGAAAATTCCTAACATTATGCATGATTCTGTTCCAATTGGAAAAGACGATAGTGAAAATGTAGAGGTTCAAAAATTTGGTGAACCAGTTGTTCCTGATTATGAAGTTCCTTTTCATGGAGAAATTTTAGAGTCTTTAGCAGGTCTTGATTTAGATAGCGCAAGACGTGTTTCAGGAAATGGTTTTTATTATTTAATGGGTGATGTAGCAAGACTTCATTCAGCAGTTTTAACTTATGCAAGAGATTTTATGATCAATAAAGGATTTACTTACTGCATTCCCCCTTTTATGATTCGTTCTGATGTAGTAACTGGTGTTATGAGCTTTGAAGAAATGGATGCCATGATGTACAAAATTGAAGGAGAAGATTTATACTTAATTGGTACAAGTGAACATTCTATGATTGGAAAATTCAAAGACCAAATTTTTAAAAAGGAAGATATGCCTTATACTATGACTTCTTATTCTCCTTGTTTTAGAAAAGAAAAAGGTGCCCATGGTATGGAAGAACGTGGTGTTTATCGAATCCATCAATTTGAAAAACAAGAAATGATTGTTGTTTGTGAACCAGAACAATCTTGGGAATGGTATGATAAAATGTGGTCATACACAGTAGAATTTTTTAGAAGCATGAATATTCCAGTAAGAACCCTAGAATGTTGTAGTGGAGATTTAGCAGATTTAAAAGCTAAATCTTGCGATGTAGAAGCTTGGAGTCCTAGACAACAAAAATACTTTGAAGTAGGAAGTTGTTCTAATTTAACAGATGCACAAGCTCGTAGATTAGGAATTCGTATTAAAGGAGAAAATGGGAACTACTTTGCTCATACTTTAAACAACACTGTAGTTGCTCCTCCTCGTATGCTAATTTCTATTATGGAAAACAATTATCAACCAGATGGTAGTGTCATCATCCCAGAAGTATTAAGACCATATATGGGTGGCTTAGAAAAAATAGAAGTAAAAAAATCATAAAGAGGAGAATTTATTATGTTAGTTAAGAATCCAAAATTTGAAGTTTCTGCTGTTAGGCCAAATCAGTATCCTACTAATGGCTTACCAGAAATCGTTTTGGTTGGTAAATCTAATGTTGGAAAATCAAGTTTTGTTAATACCATGATTAACCGAAAAAAATTAGCTAGGACAAGTAGTGAGCCTGGAAAAACTCGTCAAATTAATTTTTATAATATAGATGATAGTTTTTACTTTGTTGACTTGCCAGGTTATGGCTATAGTAAGATGTCGAAAAAAGAACAAGAACAAGTAGGAAAATTCATTGAGCAATATTTGTTTCATCGTAAAGAAATTGCCTTGATTATCTTTTTAGTTGATATTAGACATAATCCTACCGAAAATGATAAATTGATGTATCAGTATATGATTTCTTCAAAACTGCCTTGTTTAATTTTAGCTAATAAAGCTGATAAAATTGCCAAAACAAAGGTGGATGATGCTGTTGCAGTAATTCAGAAGCAATTGAATCCACTTGGTGATATTACAACTATGCCTTTTTCTTCAGAAAGAAAAATCTATCAAGATAATGTTTGGGATTTTATTGATACTTTTCTTTCCTAAAGTTTGTAAATTAGTCTACTGGAAAAGAAGATGCATTCGCATCTTCTTTTCCTTTCCTAAATAACCTCCATTTTTAACTAACCGTATAAAAGAATTTATCTCTTTTTGCGATAGTTCCTTTTTCAATGCCTTCTTCTAATGCTACTTTTACCTGTCTCCTGCTTAAGCTTCCTACCCTCATTGTAATCATTTCTTCTGTTCCTGAACGAAATAGCAGCTCATACCATACCTTTGCTGCGTTATTAACTTTATATTTTATGCCTTCATTTTTTACCTTTTCTTCTTCTATAAAGCCTCTTTCTTGTAAGATTCTTATTACTGTTACCATTTCCTCTTGTTTTGTTTCGAAAACTTTCGAATTTTTGTTCACATACATTTCGCTTTTATTACAGATATAATCTATAATTTCCCTATAGTCATTTTTCTGGTATAATGCTTTTAAGCTCTTTTTCGATTTAGGAAGATGTTTCGTTTTTACAGTTTGCTTTTCTTCAGAAGATTTTACTTTTTCCAAAGGCTCTGCTTCTTCTTCCAAAGGCTCTGCTTCTTCCTGTATAACTTCTGTTTGCTTATACAATTGGTATTTTCCTCTTCTTATTCTTTTTATCAATTTTTCTTTTTGCAAACAGTTTAATACAATAACCAAAATGTTTCTTGTTACACCAAGATTTTCCATTAATTCTTTTTGCGTTATTAACGCTTCTGATCTCTCCTGAAAATATTCCAATATTTCTTTTTTGGAATCTAGCACTTCCTTTCTTTCTGTTTTTTCTTTTTTCTGCAGCGTACTTGCTTCTTTAGGTTTGTCTAATTTCTTTTTATCCTTTTGTTGTTCTGAATCCTCTTGGTCTCTTGTAGACCAAAATTTTTTAGCAATTTCGTCCTCCATAGAAATTACCGCATTAAGCATTACTTCTTTAAATAAATCAGCTTCCTTTATCCGTTCGATATGCTTTACTAATTGTTCCCAATTCTTAACAAGTATTTTTACCATATTAATTCCTCCTTTACGCTTTGTTAACAAAATTTACAGTTACTTATATGCTTTCTGCATATTTTATGTAGATTATATTGCAATATTGCTAAAAAATCAACTCTTTTATGATATAAATAAGAGTAGAAAACAAAATTTTCTACTCTTATTTTTTAGCAACAACATTTGCATTTTTTCTCTTTTTTACGGTTGCAGAACATTAAAATAATTGTTAAAATTAACAACAATCCTAATACTACTGCTAATACAATTACTGCAGGTAACGCTACAATAATAGCTGCTGCTACAGCTGCACCTATTATTAGTCCTATGACAAAAGCAAATGCTGTTAATAAGATAATTGCTACAATTCCTAAACAGTTTCTTCTTTTGCTACATTTTTCTTCTCTATTGTCATAACAATAAATTGTTTCTTGTGGCTCCACTAAAGTCACCTCCAATATAGCACCTTGTTTGATACTATATTGTATTATATGTCGTTTTTTGTCATTTCGTTACTTGCTTTAAGAAGATACCCTTAATCCATATTCGACATTATGTTGATAATTCTGTATAATAGATAGGATGTTTGTTAATCAATAAGTCGACCACGCTATATCGGTCGCACAAAAAGAGGGGAGGACCCATGAGTTCATCTAATCACACCAAAGAGAGGCTAAAAAAGAAAAAGCAAAGAAACTTAAAAAAGCGTGAAAATCGTCGGCAGAAAAAACTGTAGAAAAAACGCTCTAGTAATTCTTAGCTGAATTCTTTGAACTCAGGAAAAGGGAAAATGTTTTACACTTTCCCTTCTTCTATTTTTTTCGTAATTGCTTTTAACGCTTTTTCTCTTGGTAACCTAATCACATGTCCACAACCTTCACATTTTAATTTAAAATCCACACCAACTCGTGTAATTTCCCATACTTTGCTTCCACAAGGATGTTGTTTCTTTGTTCTTACTCTATCTCCTATTTCGTAATTCATTTCTATTTCTCCAATTCCTCGATTGCTTTTTTAAATCTCTTTGCGATTCTATCTTTTCCTAAAATTTGCATAATTTCATACATATCTGGTGTATTGGTTCTAGCTGTTAGTGCCACTCTTAAAACAGTACTCACATCTCCTACATGTGCCTTATATTGGTCTGGATTTGCTTTAAATTCTTTTACTTCTTTGGCATATCCCATTTCTTCTGCTAATTCCTTAATCTTGTCAAACCACGCTTGCTTATCATCTGCTTCTTTATAATATTTTTCAAGATATAAGGCTAATATCTTCTTGATATCTTGTTTTTCACTAATTACTTGGTATGGATATTCCTGTGGTATTTCATAGAATTTTTCATCATACATATAATCTATGTTTTCTTTTACTTCTGACCATTTTGAAATATCTTTTCTTGGCTTTTTATTTCCTCTTTCAATGCCAAATACTTTTAAAGCATACTCTTTATTCTCTAGCATTTTTACTAATTCTTCATCATGCTTTTTAGCCCAATTTAGTGCTTCTTCATATACTTTTTCGGCTGTCATTCGAGAAATAGCTGTTTTTCCTACGTCTAGTAATTTTACCATGTCAAACAAAGCTCCACTTACACTCATTTTGTTAATTTGAAGTTCAAATTCTTCCATTGCTTTGTCTTGATTTGCTCTTCTCCAGTTCTCAAAATTAGAATTTGCAATATTTAATAAATATTCTTTTACTGCTTCTTCTGGAATTCCTTCTTCTTCATAATAGCTAACTGCTGCTTCTGCATCTTTTCTTTTACTTAGCTTTCTTTTATTTCCATTATCATTTTTCATGATTGGTGCAATATGTGCATATTTAGGACTTTTAAATCCTAATTCATGAAATAATTGTAAATGTAATGGTATAGAAGATAGCCATTCATCACCACGAATCACATGAGTTGTTCCCATCAAATGGTCATCAATTGCATGTGCAAAATGATAGGTTGGCAATCCATCTGCTTTAATAATTACAATATCTTGGTCATTTTCTGGAAAGTCTACATTTCCTTTAATCAAATCATGATGTTTAATTTTTCTATCTTCTCTTCCTGGAGATTTGAAACGAATAATATAACTTTCTCCATTTTTTATTTTCTCTGCTATTTCTTCTACTGTGTGATTTCTACATTTAGCCCATACCCCATAATATCCTGGTCTTATTTTTGCTGCATCTTGTTTGGCTCTTATTTGTTCTACTTCTTCTGATGAACAAAAACATGGATATGCT
>CATOLW010000015.1 GCA_951800935.1 uncultured Clostridium sp. | reverse complement strand
GTAAATGCTAAAGATAGATTTTTAGAAAAATTAGCTGGCGTAACAGACCCAGAGAAAAAAAGAAAAATTATTGGAGAAGAATTTATCCGTGTCTTTGAAGAAGAAGCTAAAAAAATTGGAACTGTTGACTTTTTAGTACAAGGAACTATCTATCCAGATGTAATTGAAAGTGGTTTAGGAAAAAGTTCTGTTATCAAAAGCCACCATAATGTAGGTGGACTGCCAGACTATGTAGATTTTAAAGAAATTGTAGAACCATTAAGAGATTTATTCAAAGATGAAGTAAGAAAAACAGGACTAGAACTAGGCATTCCTGAAAATTTAGTTTATCGTCAACCATTCCCTGGTCCAGGACTTGCTATTCGTGTAATTGGAGATATTACAGATGATAAACTAACCATTTTAAAAGAAGCTGATAGTATTTTTAGAGAAGAAATTGCAAACGCAGGGCTTCATAAAAGTATTAACCAATACTTTGCTGTTCTTACCAATTTAAAATCAGTAGGTGTTATGGGAGATGAAAGAACTTACGACTATACTATAGCTCTTCGAGCAGTAGAAACCATTGACTTCATGACAGGCGTATGGAGCAAAATACCATATGAAATACTAGAAAAAGTATCATCCAGAATCGTAAACGAAGTAAGTCATGTAAATAGAGTTGTGTACGACATAACCTCAAAACCACCAGCAACTATCGAATGGGAATAATACCGTGTCGTGTTGGGGACGTTTCTTTTTGCGACAAAATGTCGCAAAAAGAAACGTCCCCAACACGACACTATTTTCTGTCAAAAATGGTTTTAAATACTCCTTGGTCAATTAAACTTGCAAAGATATTTTTGAAGATGATTAAGATAATTGGTCCGATTAAGAGTCCCATTATTCCAATGATTTTAAATCCTGTATACATGGCAATTAGTGTAAAGATTGGATGGACTCCTATATTTTTGCTAACTAGCTTTGGTTCTAATATTTGTCTTGCAACTGACATGATAATTAACAATACAATAATGGCAATTCCTAAGTTTAAATCTCCATTTAATGCACAAATAACAGCCCATGGTATCATAACAGCACCTGAACCGAAGAATAGGAAGAGCATCTACAAATCCAATAAATAATGCCATTAATAAGGGATATTCTATTTGAAATCCTGTAAATTGTAAAATGTATAATCCAATCAATGATATGATGAAAGATACTAAAATTAACATAGCTTGTGCTTTTAAATAACCACCTAATGTTTGAATTAAATCTTTTAGGTGCTTTCCAATTTTTCTTACCCATACCTTAGGTAAATGATGCTCTACCTGGTCTAGTATATAAATTTTGTCAACACAGATAAAATATAAAGCGACTACCGTAATACCAATGCAAATAGCAATTGATGGTAGACTAGTTACCAAATTAATTAATCCTGTTAAAGCATTTCTTAACCAATTAGATGCTGTTTGTAATAAATCTCCTGTTGAGTTTTGAATCACATTTAATACTTCATCTGATAAATGTATTTTGTCAAAATCAAAGCTTTCCATCAAAGATTGAAATTGTATGTAAGCTTTATCAAAATAATTATTTAATCCTTGTAATAAGCTAGAAGACTCCGAAAATAAGGTAATTAATATCCACGCTAAACTTCCTAAAATAATAACTGATACGATTATAAATATGATAATTGAACTACTTCTTCTGCTTAATTTTGTTTTCTTCATAATAAATTTAATGGCTGGCTCAATCATAAGTGATATAATAAAAGCTACTAAAAAAGGCATATAAAAAAGAGATAATTTTAATGCTACATAAAGTCCTAGCAAAAGCAATATCACATACAATATATTTTTAAAAACCCTTGTCCAATACGATATGTCAATTATCATCTTTTCTCACCCTTGTTATTATATGTAAAAGAACGGAATATTATCCGTTCTAAACTAAAAATTATTTACTCTGCATTTTTATTTTCATTGCAATTACAAATGCCTTCAATCGTTGAACACACTTGATTCATTCCAAGTTCTCTTTCATTTTGTGCTAAATTTCCTAATGTTAAAATACCAACTACTTTATTATTTTGATCACATACTGGTAATCTTCTAATTTGATTTTGGCTCATTTTACTTTCAGCATTTGTCATATCATCATTTTCACTGCAAGTACATACATTGCAAGTCATAATATCACTAACTTGGCAAGTCTTTGTGTCTTTTTCACAAGCTACTGCACGAAGTAAAATATCTCTATCTGTTACAATTCCACAAATACAATTATTATCATCACAAACTGGAATACAACCAACATGTTTTTCATTCATTAATTTTGCTACTTGATTTAAATTAGTATCTGGTTTCACACAACATACTTCATGACACATACAGTCTTTTACTTTCATATTTTTACCACCTTTCAATCTTTTCTCAAGAATAGTTTTTCCGATTTGAATTTATTCTATTCCTGAAAAATCAACGAAAAATGGAATTTTTTTCAAAACACTTGACTTTTACATAATATTGTAATATAATATATTGAGTTTTAAGCCCTTATGGGTTTGTATGTTTTTCCCGATAGCTCAGCTTGGCAGAGCAGTCTATATTAACAGTAGACTATGTCGGAGGTTCAAATCCTCCTCGGGAAGGTCTCGTGATCTTTATGACACGAGAAGGTCTATACCTATAATACATATGCCTACATGGCTCCCCCATGTAGACATACTCCCCGAAAGGTGTTCTTACTAAAGTTTTCTTTAGCAGGAACACTTTTCACCTTTTTATCTTTCATATAAATCTGACATTCTTCCTCCTGGAAATGGTGGTCTCATTGGTGGTCTTCCTGGCTCCATTGGTGGACGAGGTGGTCGGTGTCCTGGATTTCCAGGTCTTCCTAGTAGTTCTCGTATTAATAAAATTCGAATTAAATCTTGCAATCCCCTATTTCTAAATTGTCTATCTTCTCCTCTATTTTCTTTTGGCTTTTCTGGTATATTAGCTGATTTAGACCTATTATTTATATTGCCACCTACTTCGTTCCCTAAATTAATGGTTACATTAATTTCGTTATCATTTTCAACAGATAGATAAATCTCATTGGTTAATTGGTCAATTAATTCTTCTGTTAATGGACTTGTATTTTCATAACAAGCCTTTCTTACCATTGGATATACAACTTTATAAATTTCTGGATAGCAAGCTTCTAATTCAGAATTAACAGGCATTGATTGATATTGGTTTGGCATCCTATTATCATTGTTATATCCATAATTTGGATACCCTAAAATACTTCGTATGTAGTCTTCATAACTTTCTTGATACATATCATAACCTCCCTTTTATTTTGTATATTATATGTATCAAAAGCAAAAACAGTGTCTGTTAAATTTTATTTACCAAACTTTTAAATTGATTTCCTCGATCTGCAAAATCTTTAAACATATCAAAACTTGCACTAGCTGGTGAAAATAGAACAACATTTCCTGGCATGGCTAGTTTTCCGAGCTAAAGATACAATTTGTTCTAAACTCTCACACATGTAAATAGGAAGTGTTTTGTTTTGTTTTTCTAATTCTTCTTTTACCACATCAAAGATTTTCCCAGAAGTCTGCCCAATTAGTAATAAAGCTTTTACTTTATCTACAATTGGTTTGGCCAATGGTTTATAATCTAAGTTTTTATCATACCCACCTGCAATTAACACAATATCTTCTTCGAAAGCATTTAGTCCAGATAGTGTTCTAGTTGGAGATGAAGCCATTGAATCATTATACCACTTTACTTGATTGATTTCTTTTACAAATTCAATTCTATGTTCTACTGGTTTAAACTCTTTAATCGCTTCTACTGCATCTTCGATAGATGCCATTGATTTGGTAGCAGCAATAGCAGTTGCTATATTTTCTAAGTTGTGTCCTCCTCTTAAAATAGCATCTTCCCCATTAAAAATATGTTTTCTAATTTTATCTTCGCATTCTTTTATTACTTTTCCATCTACAATAAATCCATTTTCTAATTTTTCTTTATGACTAAAGAAAATAACTTTCCCCTTTGCTTCTTTAGCACAATTTCTAGTAATTTCATTATCATAATTTAAAATCAATCTACCATTTTCATTTTGATGTTTAAAAATATTTTTCTTAGCCTCTATATATTCTTGATAATCTTTATGAATATTTAAATGATTTGGTGTTATATTAGTAATAATAGCAATATCTGGGCTAACTTCCATCTCCATTAATTGAAAGCTACTTAATTCTAGTACCACCACATCATTTGGTTGCATTTCCTCTAATTTCGTAAATAATGGTGTTCCTATATTTCCTCCTAAGAATGTATGATAACCTGCTTTTTGTAAAATACTATGAATTAAACTTGTCGTTGTTGTTTTTCCATCGCTTCCTGTTACGCCAATTACTTTGCAAGGGCACATTTTCATAAGCATTTCAATTTCTGTTGTAACAATCGCTCCTCTTTTTTCTTCTTCCTTCAATTCTGGTCTTGTTGGCAAACAACTTGGTGAACGGAAAATTATGTCAAAACCATTTAAAGTTTTGAAACATTCTTTTCCAAAATGAAATGAAAAGTGATATTCTTTTATTTTATCTATTACTTTTTTAGGGATTACTTCTTGGTTCTTTTCATCAAAAACTGTTACACTAGCATTTTTTTGATATAAATACTCTAATAATGGTAAATTACTAACTCCTAATCCTATGATAGCCACTTTTTTAAATTTTATGTAGGTGTTAAATTCTTCTAATTTTTTATTTTGATTGTTCATATTTTTACCTCCCTTTTATTCTATTCGTATTATAACGCAAATGTAAAAAAAAGACAAATTAAACTTCGTATATTTTCAAAATTTATTGGCAAAAATATAAATGAAACTTGAATGGAGGTGCTTTTCATGTCAAAGAAAAATAAAGAAAACAAAAACAACAATAATAACAAAAACAACCAAAACAATAACAACAATGAAAAACAAAACAATAACAACTGTAGATAACTAAAAAAGAACCTAGTTCTTTTTTCAAGAATTAGGTTCTTCTTTCTTTCTATTTGGTTCCAAAAATTCTATCTCCAGCATCGCCAAGACCTGGTACAATATATCCCATTTCATTTAATTTTTCATCAACTGCTGCTGTATAGATTTGTACATCTGGATGTTCTTGCTTTAACTTTTCAACACCTTCTGGTGCACAAAGAATACATAAGAATTTAATTTTTTTAACACCATCTTCTTTTAACATTGTAATAGTATCAGTTGCAGAACCTCCTGTTGCAAGCATTGGATCTAGTACAATTACTTCACGATTAGCAATATCTTTTGGCATTTTATAATAGTAACGAACTGGTTTTAAGGTTTCTTCATCTCGATATAAACCAACATGTCCTATTTTTGCGTTTGGCATAGCTTTTAATAAACCATCTAACATTCCTGTTCCTGCTCTTAAAATTGGAACAAAAGCATATTGGTTTTCATCTAATTTTTTAACTCTTGTCTTACCAATTGGTGTTTCAATTTCTACTTCTTTTAATTTTGCATCTGACATGGCTTCATAGCAAAGAAAAGTTGCTATTTCTCCAATAATTTCTCTAAATTCTTTCGTTCCTGTTTTTTTGTTACGAATAATAGATAGTTTATGCTCAATTAATGGATTATCTAAAACAATTGGTTCCATTTTTATCCTTCCTTTCTCTATCTCAATTTTTTGTACTTTTTCTTCTTTTGTTTCTTTTTCAACTTGTACTATGTTGTCTGTTTCTTCTTTTTCATCTGGTAAAAATAAGTTTAATAAAATTCCAATAATAGCTGCTAAGCTCATTCCTGATATGGTAATGGATAAATCTCCAGAAACGATAGATATTGCTGCTCCTCCTAATCCTAATACAAGCATAGTAGAAGCTACTACTACATTTTTAGATTTTCCAAAATTAACTTGATTTTGAATTAATACTTTTAAGCCATTTACTGCTATAAATCCATATAATAATAGTGAAACTCCTCCTAATACAGCATTTGGTATAGTTGATACAAGTGCTGTAAATTTCCCTAAAAATCCTAAACAAATTGCAAAGATAGCAGCTAATCCAATAACCCATACAGATGCTATTTTTGTCATTCCTACTACAGAAGTATTTTCTCCATAAGTAGTATTAGCTGGTCCTCCTAAAAGTCCTGCTACAAATGTTGCAATACCATCTCCTAATAATGTTTTATCCAATCCAGGGTTTCTTAACAAATCTTTTCCAATAATGGTACTTAGTGCTGTATGATCTCCAATGTGTTCACACATGGTTACTAAGGCAATTGGCGCTATCGTAAGCAATGCAGAAAAACTTGGTGTATAACTTACAAATGGTATCATAAAACTTGGCATACTAAAAAAAGATGCTTCCATTACTGGTCCAAAATCAACTAATCCAAAACAGATAGCTGAAATATAACCAACTAAAATTCCAATTAAAAATGGTATGATTTTTATAAATCCTTTTCCTCTAACCATTACAATTGCTGTAGTTAAAAATGTAATTAAAGCAACTGATACTCCTCTCCAGTCAACTTCTACTCCTGTTCCTAGTCCAATTTGAGAAATAGCACTTGGCGCCAAGCCTAAACCGATAATCATAATCATTGGTCCAATTACAAGTGGTGGTAATAATTTATTAATCCAATTTTTTCCTATCAGTTTAACAACAATGGCAAATATAATATAAATTAATCCTACTGCCATAACCCCTGTCATAGCTCCTGCTGCTCCACCTTTTAAGAAAGCGGCTGCTAATGGTGCAATAAAGGCAAATGAGCTACCTAAATAGACTGGTGATTTCCCCTTTGTACATAAAATATAAATTAAAGTTCCTATTCCTGAAGTTACAAGAGCTACTGGTATGGTTAAAACTGTTTCTCCTGCTGTTGAATTTACTAAGATAGGTACTAATATCGTAGCACCAAACATAGCAAATACATGCTGGATTGCTAAAATAATCCATTTTGGTATCCTTGGTTTTTCGTTTACATCTAATAGTAGTTTTACTTGTTCCATGGAAAAATTCCCCCTTTTAATTTTTATCCTGGTACAAAAAAAGATATTAATTTCAAACGAAATTTAATATCTTATCAAATGATTTTTTTAATTAAAAATGAAATGAATGCAAAAACAACAGCTAATTGAACTGTGATGATTTTTTTGTTATTTAGTTTTTGTCTAATTTTTGCTATTTTTGTCATTTTTTTGCACCTCTTATAAAAATATACTATATTTTTATAAAATATGCAATACTTTTCATGAATTTTTATATTTTTCTCTTTTTTGATAACTTGTATGTAATAGCTTTTCTGCACGATAGCTTCCTGGTATTTCTAAAAATTCTTCATAAATTTTTTTTACCATTGGATTTTCATGAGATTTTCGAATAGTACTTTTTTCATCAATACTATATAAACTATCTGCTCTTAATTTCCTAACATCTACTTCAGAACGTACTTTAGAGCTTTTGATTGGTTGCCCACCACCCATAACACATCCACCTGGACATGCCATGATTTCTACAAATTGATAATCAGCCTTTCCTGATTTTATTTCTTCTAAAATTTCCTTTGCATTTGCTAATCCACTAGCTGCAACAACTTTAATGTCTTTTCCTGCAATATTTATGGTTGCTTTTTTTATGCCATCTCCACCACGAACTTGTTCAAAATCAATTTTTTCTAACTCTTTTCCTGTTAAGGTATCTTGTGCTGTACGAAGTGCTGCTTCCATTACACCACCAGTAGTACCAAAAATAGCAGCTGCTCCTGTCGCTTCTCCCATTGGACTATCAAATTCACTTTCTTCTAGTTTGTTAAATTCGATATTTGCTTGTTTAATCATTCTAGAAAGCTCACGAGTAGTAATTACATTGTCTACGTCATAAAGTCCATTATTTTTCATTTCAAGTCTTTGTCTTTCGAATTTTTTAGCAATACATGGCATAACTGATACTACATAAATTTTTCCGAGGATCAATTCCTTCTTTTTGAGCATAATACGTTTTTAATAAGGCTCCAAACATTTGGTGTGGTGACTTACAAGTAGATAAATGTGGTAATAATTCTGGATAATTCATTTCGATATATTTTACCCATCCTGGACTACAAGAAGTAATCATTGGAAGATGTTCATTTTCAGTAAATCTTTCGATAAATTCATTGGCTTCTTCCATAATCGTAAAGTCTGCACCAGTGTTTGTATCAAATACTTTGTCAAATCCTAGTCTTTTTAGTGAAGTTACCATTTTTTTAGTTACATTCGTTCCAATTGGCAAATCAAATTCTTCTCCTAAAGCCACTCTCACTGCTGGTGCTGTTTGTGCAATCACATAAGATTCTGGGTCTTTTAGCTTCATCCATACTTCATCTATCGTTTCTTTTTCATGCAGAGCTCCTGTTGGGCAAGCTTCAATACATTGCCCACAAAAAGTACAATTGACATCATTTAAACTATGGTCTCCCACAGTTGATATGCAAGATGCAAATCCTCTATTAATACAATCAATTGCTCCTATTTTTTGTACATTTTTACAAGCTGCTACACATCTTCTACATAAGATGCATTTATTGAAATCTCTTACTATGGATGGTGACAAATCATCTATTTCGTGTTTTGTTCTTTCTCCTTCAAATTCTACTTTTGTGATATTAAATTTGGTTGCTAAGTCTTGTAACTCACAATTGCCAGAACGTGTACATGTTAAGCAATCTTTGGCATGATTGGATATAATTAAATCTAAGATGACATGTCTTGCTTCCATTACATTTGGCGTATTCGTATGCACAATCATTCCTTCTTCTGCTTTTTGAATACAAGAAGTAGCAAATCCTCTTCTTCCTTCTACTTCTACAATACACATCCTACAATCTCCTACTTCATTGATGTCTTTTAAAAAGCATAAGGTAGGAATGTCAATTCCTGCTTGTCTTGCTGCTTGTAAAATAGTAGTTCCTTTTTTTACTTTTACTTCTTGGTCGTCTATGGTTAGGGTTATTAATTCCTCTTTCATAAATTTCCTCCTTTAGTTTCCAATTGCTTTAAATGGGCAAGCTTTTAAACAAGTACCACACTTAATGCATTTATCTTGGTTGATTACTCTTTTTTCTCTTGCATCTCCTTCAATTGCTGAAACGGGACAAGATTTTTGGCATAGTCCACATCCTTTACATTGATCTTCTCTAATTATAATTTTAGACATTGCCTTACATTCTAGTGCTCTACATTTCTTATCAATGGCATGTTCTTTAAATTCCTCTCTAAAATATTTTAAGGTGCTAATAACAGGATTTGGTGCACTTTGGCCTAAGCCACAAATACTAGATTTTTGGATATTTTCTGCTAGTTTTTCTAATTTATAAATGTCTATTTCACTTGCTTTTCCCTCACATAATCTTTCTAAAATTTCATGCATTCTTTTGGTCCCAATACGACAAGGTGTGCATTTCCCACAACTTTCACTTACAGTAAATTCCAAGTAAAATTTAGCAAGAGATACCATACATTTTGTATCATCCATTACAATTAGTCCACCAGAACCCATCATAGAACCAATTTCTTTTAACGATTCATAATCAATTGGAGTATCTAAATGTTCTTTTGGAATACAACCTCCTGATGGTCCTCCTGTTTGAGCAGCTTTAAAATCTCTTCCATTTGGAATCCCTCCACCAATATCATAGACAATTTCTCTTAATGTGGTTCCCATTGGCACTTCGACTAGTCCTATGTTATTAACATTTCCACCTAAAGCAAATACTTTAGTTCCTTTTGAATTTTCCGTTCCAATCGAAGAATACCAACTACTTCCTTTTAAAATAATTTGAGCAATATTGGCATAGGTTTCTACATTGTTAATTAACGTTGGTTTTCCCCATAAACCAGAATTAGCAGGATATGGAGGTTTTACTCGTGGTTGACCGACGTTTTCCTTCAATAGATTCCAAAAGGGCTGTTTCTTCTCCACATACAAAAGCTCCTGCTCCTAATCGAATTTCAATATCAAAATCAAAGTTAGTATCAAAGATATGCTCTCCTAATAGTCCATATTCTCTTGCTTGGTGAATGGCGATTTGCAAACGTTTTACAGCAATTGGATATTCGGCTCTTACATAGATATAGCCTTTATTGGCTCCTATGCAATAAGCTGCAATTGCCATGGCTTCTAGCACAGAGTGAGGATCTCCTTCTAAGATACTTCTATCCATGAAAGCTCCTGGGTCTCCTTCATCTGCATTACATACTACATATTTTTGTTCTCCAACAGATGCTTTGGTAAGTTCCCATTTTTTCCCTGTTGGAAAGCCTGCTCCTCCTCTACCACGGATTCCAGATTTTATAATTTCTTCAATTACTTCGTCTTGTGTCATTTTTGTTAGCACTTTTTCTAATGCTTGATAGCCATCAAAAGCAATGTATTCATCAATTTCTTCTGGATTGATAACACCACAGTTTTTAAGAGCAATTCTTTTTTGCTTTTTATAAAAATTTAAATCATCCAAACAATTCACTTTTGTTCCATCAATATCTTTGGCCAATAATCTTTCAACTTGATTATCTTCTAAGATATGTGTTTTTATAATTTCTTCACAATCTTCTGGTTTTACATTAGCATAAAAAGTATCTTCTGGTCGAATAATAACAATAGGTCCTTTGGCACATAAGCCAAAACATCCTGTTTTAATAGCTCTTACATTTTCAATTTTCATTTCTTTTATTAGCTTTTTAAAAGTTTCTAATATTTCTGGTGATTTAGATGAAGTACATCCTGTACCATGACAAACTAAGATATGTTTTTGCCTAGTATCTGCTTTAGTATTTACTCTTAAATCCAGTTCTTTTCTTTTTTCTTCTCGTATTTTATGAAGTTCTTCTATTGTTTTCATTAAAATTTCCTCCTTACAAAGCCATGATTTTGGGTGATTTTGGGGACGGAGGAAAAAATCATGACATATAATGTTTTTAATTTATTTCTATTTCGATTTCGCCATGATTTTTTCCTCCGTCCCCAAAATCATGACTTCATTAATTCATCTAATACTTGGTCTAATTTTTGAACAGTTGCTTTTCCATATACTTCTCCATTTACCGTAAATACAGGAGCTAGACCACAAGCACCTACACATCTAGTTTCTTCTATCGAAAATAGACCATCTTGTGTTGTTTCACCTGGACCAATTTTTAGTCTTTCTTGTAGTCGATCCATTATTTTTTGTGAACCTTTTACAAAACATGCTGTTCCTAAACATACGGATATACTATATTTTCCTTTTGGTTTTAACGAAAATCTCGAATAAAAAGTAACAACTCCATAGATTTCTGCCATTGGTATGGATAAAAACTCTGATAGTTCTTTTTGTACTTCCATTGGTACATATCCATAATGTTCTTGTATTTCATTTAGCATTTGAATTAAATTATCTTTAATTGGTTTATATTCTGAAAAAAGGTCTTTTATAAATTTATCTTGCATATTTTTTCCTCCTCTTTATACTATGATAGTATATTTAAATAAATTATATCAAAGTCATTTTTTTTATACAATGGTTTTTGTCATTTTTTGTTTTTTTATTGACTTTTTTGTAAAAAGGTGTAAAATATAATTACATAAAAATAAAAGGAGGATTTGTTATGTATTCAAGCTATTACAGTAATTATCCAAGTGATTATGCTATTTCTGCAGCAGCAACTACTACTATAATTGGTGCTTTAATGGTTTATCTTGTTATCATTTTGGCAATCGCTATTATTCAAGTTGTAGCTATGTGGAAATTATTTAACAAAGCAGGTGAAAAAGGTTGGAAATCTATTATTCCTATTTACAACTGTGTTATTTTATTTAAAATTTCTGGTCTTTCACCATG
>CATOLW010000014.1 GCA_951800935.1 uncultured Clostridium sp. | reverse complement strand
GGACTTGTTCTATTTTCAATTCGTTTTAGTAAATCAATAAATTTTGCTGACTTACCAAGTTCTCCTAAAATTGTATTCATCTTTTCTCTCCTAAAGGATTTTGGGGACGTCCCCTAATCCCTCTTTTACATTTTCACTACTAATTTATTAAATTTCGAATAAATATAATCTTTTAATTTCGTCATAAATTCTTCTGGTTTTATTGCTTTTTTAGCTACCATGTCTAGCCCTTTTTCCCAGCTAGCTGTAAGTTTTGGATTTAGCATGTCTGGCATAGAGGTATAGACAATGTCATAAATTTTTTCTCCCTTATTCGTTGGTGTGATAATTTGTGTTTTTGAATTAATTTCAATGTATTTGATTTTTTCTAGTTTTTTCATAATTTCAGCTCTGGTTGCACTGGTTCCAATTCCTGCTCCTTTAATTTGTTCTCTTAGTTCTTCTTCTTCAATTAATTTCCCAGCATTTTCCATTGCTAAAATAATAGAACCTGAGTTGTATCTATTTGGTGGAGATGTTTCAGCATCTTTTATTTCAAAATTTTTCACCTCTAAAGTTTGTCCTTTTTTTAGTGTTTTTAGAATTTCTAAATTGTTATCTTCTTTTTTTGTTGTTTCATTTTCTGATTTTTCAGTTTCGTTTTCCCCATTTTTTTCTTTTTCTGTGGATTTTGGTTTTAAAATTTCTAAATACCCCTGTTTTACACATACTTTTCCACTACAATGAAATGTCTCATTTTCGATAGTAACGGTTACTTGTACTTTATTATATTCAGCTGGTGGATAGAAAATAGCTAGAAATCTTTTGACAATCACTTTATATACTTTCTTTTGTAAATCTGGCAATTGGTTGTAATTTTCATATCCTTGTCCTGTCGGAATAATGGCATAATGATCTGTAATTTTACTGTCATTAACATATTTAGTTTTTACTAAATTAGTTGAATATTTTTCCTCTACCATTTTTTTGATATACCCTTGTATTTCTTCATCTTTAAATCCTCTTGTTATTCCATTTAAGTTTTTGGTTATTTCTTTTGCAACTGCCGTTGATAGTACTCTAGCATCGGTTCTAGGATATGTTACTAATTTTTTTTCATACAAATTTTGAATAATTTCTAAGGTAGTATCTGGCTTAATTTTAAATCTTTTTGTACATTCATTTTGAATTTCTGCTAAATTAAATAACAATGGTGCATTTTCTTTTTGTTTTGATTTTTTTAATTCTGTTATCGTAGCTTGTTTTCCTGCTAAACTGCTAATAAATTCTTTTGCCTCTTGCTCTTTTTTAAAACCTGTTTCATTATAAAGTTTTAGAGATTCATACATCACTGATTTTTCATTTACTTTCCATTCTGCTTTAAAAGAAGCTTTTTCTTCTCCAAATTCTCCTAATATTTTATAATATTTGGTTTTGGCAAAATTTCTAATTTCTCTCTCTCTTGCAACAATCATACCTAATACACAAGTCATAACTCTACCTACTGATATAGAAGCTTTGTCTTCGTTGATACTTTGTGCTAACTTTCTTCCATAGATGATAGACAATAATCTTGAAAAGTTAATACCTATTAAATAATCTTCTTTGGCTCTTAAATAAGCACTATCTGATAAACTATCATATTCTGATAAGTCTTTTGCCTCTCGGATTCCCCTCATAATTTCTTCTTCTGTTTGGGAATCAATCCATACACGTTTCATTTTGGCTTTTGGATTTGGTTTTGCCATCATAAATACCAATCTTTGTATGTATTCTCCTTCTCGCCCGAGAGTCCCCTGCATTATAAATTTCTTCAATATCTTCTCTCCCGCATCAATTCTTTTACAATATTAAATTGATTGGCAACTGCTGGAATAATTTCATACTTCCATTCTTCTGGAATAAATGGCAAAGTTTCCAATCGCCATAGCTTTAATTTCTCATCATATTTATCTGGATAACTCATTGTTACTAAATGCCCTACACACCAAGTAATAATCCAATCATTAGATTCTAAGTATCCATTTTTTCGATTGGTTGTTATTTTAAGTGCTTTTGCAAATTCCATTGCCACAGATGGCTTTTCTGTTATTAATAATTTTTTGCCCAATTTATTTCTCGTTTCCTTTCTCTTTTCTGCAGAGATTAAGGGGGGATTAGGGGACGTTCCTTAATCCCCCCTAATCCCTTTCTTCTAATCTCTGCTTAATTCTTTCTCTACTATTTCTTTGACTTTTTGCATTTCCTCTTTGGTTTTAGGTAATTGATACTGGAATCGATTTATCATTTTACTGATGTTGTTATTTTCTTTTAATATTCTTAAACTACAAGGAAAGTTAATATCATAAATAAAAGATGCAAATCTTAAAATTTCATCAGTTTTGCTGATACTATTTCGGTTGTCTGCTAATTTTTTGTGATAAAAATTTTCTAACATTTTTTCTGACAATTTTCCATTTTCGATTTCTTTGATGTCTTCTGGTTTTTGCCAATAAATATCTACTGCTTCATAAATTAAGTCTATTTTATCGGCATCCTTGATTATTTTTGAAAACAGTTCTTGTTCTTTGGTTAAACTTTGACTTAACTCATATCGATTGTGTTCATAGATAGCAGTTAAAATAATATCATCATATTTGTCTTGTTTTATATAGTTTCTAATATAATGATCTCTTTTTAGGATTTCTATTCCTGCTTCTCCATGGTTGAATTTTGTTGTTGTGTCTAGATTAATGGAATCTGTTTTAGCATTTACCTTTTTATACTGTTCAAATCTTCCAATATCATGTAATAATCCGATTAGTTCTGCTAATTGGATTTGCTCTTCTTCTAAATTTAGCTTTGTTGCTAGTTCTTTACTGTTTTTGGTTACTCTCATAATATGTGCTAATTTTCTAGGTACTTTTAGATTCTTCTCTTTTTGTTCTTCCACATAATGAATTAACTCTTTCTTGGCATTTTCTATATCAATTATCATTTTCTTTTCCTTATCTTTCTTCTAAATACTTTTTTGTCATTTTATATATTTCACTCATTCTTTCTTGGGTTTGTTGATCTTCAAATGCAAATCTTTGGTATATTTTATCAAAATATTCTTTTTGCTTTACTAGTCCGTATTGCATATTCATATTCAAAATCAAACGCATAAGCAAAATGGCTTACTAATATATCTACTCCTGTTTTTCTTTTTTGATAATCGATGGCTTTTTCTTTGATAAATTCTTGGTAAATTTCATCTGTTATTTTTTCTTTTTCTATAGTATTACTTCCCCATGCTGTTTCTTGGTTTTCAAATACTAACATATAAATAATATCTGCTTTATCAGCATCTCGAATAATTTTTGAATGTAGTAATTCTTTTTCATTGGAAACTTCGATGTTTGCTTTATTTCGATTGTGATTCAAAATAGCTTTTCTTATGATTTCATCATATTGTGTGTCTTTGATAAATTCTCGAATTATACCTTGCCCAAATAATATTTCTACTGCTAGTTCTCCATGATTGACACTGTCTTTATCATTAAAAGTATTATATTGTTTTACTTGTTCGAATCTTCCTATATCATGTAGTAGTCCTATTAGTTCTGCTAAGCCGTATGTCTTCTTCTGATAGTTTTAGGTCTATGGCTATTTCTTTGGCTAATTTTGCTACTCTTTGAATATGCCCTATTTTTACTCGAATTCTATCGTTATTGCTATCATAATTGCTTATGTATTTTTTTAAGACTTGCTTTGCTTTTTCGATTTCTATCATGTTTCCACCTCGTGGTTCTTATTTTATCATTTTTGTAGTTTTTATTCAAGGGCAGATTTTTATTCTTTTTTATGAAAATCCTTGAAACAGTGCTATTTTTGTTATATAATAGAAAAAATCAAAAGAGCGAAAGGAGTATCTTATGGAATATAAATTTAACGAAATCGAAAAAAAATGGCAAACCTATTGGGACGAAAATAAAACTTTCTTTACTGATGTATGGGATTTTTCCAAACCCAAATTTTATGCCCTAGATATGTTTCCCTATCCTTCTGGACAAGGTCTACATGTAGGACATCCAGAAGGTTATACAGCAACTGATATCATGTCTAGAATGAAAAGAATGCAAGGATATAATGTTTTACATCCTATGGGCTGGGATGCTTTTGGTCTTCCTGCTGAACAATATGCTATTAAAACAGGAAATCATCCTGCTGTTTTTACAGCTGCCAATATCGAAACTTTTAAAAAACAATTAAAAATGTTGGGACTTTCTTTTGATTGGGATAAAGAAATTTCTACTTGTGACCCTAATTATTACAAATGGACACAATGGATTTTTAAACAGTTATATGAAGATGGTCTTGCAAAATTAATTGATATGCCTGTTAACTGGTGTGAAGAATTAGGTTGCGTACTATCTAATGATGAAGTTATCAATGGAAAAAGTGAAAGAGGAGGTTTCCCAGTTGTTCGTAAAAATATGAAACAATGGGTATTAGATATTCCTCAATATGCAGATAGTTTAATTGATGGTCTAGATGAAATTGATTGGCCAGAATCAACCAAAGAAATTCAAAAAAACTGGATTGGCAAGTCAGAAGGCGCTGAAGTTAAATTTAAAGTTGCTAAACACAATGATTTAGATTTTACCGTCTTTACAACTAGACCTGATACTTTATTCGGAGCAACTTACTGTGTATTAGCACCAGAATTAGAATTGGTAAACCAAATCACTACTTCTGAACAAAGACAAGCAGTGGAAGATTACAAAAGATTAGCCGCAGCTAAATCCGACTTAGAAAGAACCGAATTAAATAAAGATAAAACCGGAATATTTACTGGTAGTTATGCTATTAATCCTGTAAATGGAAAAGAAATTCCTATTTGGATTTCTGATTATGTACTAGCTACTTATGGAACTGGTTGCATTATGGCTGTTCCTGCTCATGACCAAAGAGATTATGAATTTGCTACTAAATTTGGAATTGACATTATTCCTGTTCTAGAAGGTGGCAATATTACATCAGAAGCCTTTACAGGAGATGGCTTACATATTAATTCTGATTTTTTAAATGGTTTAAACAAGCAAGATGCTATTTCAAAAATAATTGCTTGGCTAGAAGAAAATAAAATCGGTATGAAAAAAGTAAATTATAAACTTCGTGAATGGATTTTTGCAAGACAACGTTATTGGGGAGAACCAATTCCAATTGTGCATGTAGATAATCAAATGAAAACTTTAGCTGATTCTGATTTACCTTTAGTTTTGCCAGAATTAGAAGATTATGCACCATCAAAAGCAGGTGCTTCTCCTTTAGATAAAGCTTTTAATTGGGTCAACACAGAATTTGATCATAAGCCTGCCAAACGAGAGACAAGTACTATGCCAGGAGCTGCTGGTTCTAGTTGGTATTTCTTACGATACATTGACCCTAAAAACAAAAATGAATTAGCCAATAAAAAATTATTAGAATATTGGATGCCAGTTGATTTATACGTTGGTGGACCAGAACATGCTGTTGGACACTTATTGTATTCAAGATTTTGGAATCAATATTTATATCATAAAAATGTTGTTCCAGTAAAAGAACCTTTCTCCAAACTTCGTCATCAAGGTATGATTTTAGGTAGCAATGGAGAAAAAATGAGTAAATCAAAGGGTAATGTCATCAATCCAGATGATATGGTAAAACAATATGGTGCAGATGCTTTAAGAGTTTATGAAATGTTTATGGGACCAATTGAAGCTGCTAAGCCTTGGGATCCAAATGGAATTGATGGTTCTAAGAAATTTTTAGATAGAGTTTGGAGATTGTATACAGAATCTGGAAAAATTAAAGCACAAGAAAATGCAAATCTTGAAAAAATTTATCATTATACTGTAAAAAAGGTTACCAATGATTATGAAACAATGAATTTCAATACTGCTATTTCTCAAATGATGATATTTGTAAATCATGTTTATAAAGAAGATTGTTTCCCTCTTTCTTATGCAGAAGGATTCTTGAAATTATTAAATCCTGTTGCACCTCATATTACAGAGGAATTATGGAATATTTTAGGGCATAGCAATACCATTTCCTATGAAAAATGGCCTAAATACGATGAAGAAAAAACAATTGCAGATGAAATAACATTGCCAATTCAATTTAATGGTAAATTAAAAGCAACCATTCAAATTGTTCCTGATGAAGATGAATCTGTTGTAAAACAAAAAGTACATGATATGATTGATTCTAAATTAGAAGGTAAAACTGTTATGAAAGAAATTTATGTGAAAAATAAAATTTATAATATTGTTGTAAAATAAATTGTAATTTTAGCCTATTAGGACTTGTTTTTTAGTTCTAATAGGCTTTTTATAAACCTCGAACTTTGTTTTTTAGATAATAGATTTCATTTTCATGATTTTCTAGCTTGTTCTCACAAAAGCAAATTCTATTTTCTTGTTTTTCCATCTTTTCTGCATGTACTGCAAAGGCATCAAATAATGCTTTTAATTTGTCTCCATGCTCGTGTTCTATTACTGCTACACTTCTACTGATATTTCTTGTTTCTATTTGTAAATCTACTATTTGTTTTTGCATTTGTGCTATTTGCTCTTGCATACTTGGAATAGTTGTTACTTGCTTTTCTATTCCTGATATCTTGTCTACTTGTTTTTCTATTTCTGGTATCTTGGCTACTTGTTTTTCTATTTCTGGTATTTTTGCTACTTGTTTTTCTATTTCTGATATCTTGGCTACTTGTTTTTCTATTTCTGGTATTTTTGCTACTTGTTTTTCTATTTCTGGTATTTTTGCTACTTGTTTTTCTATTTCTGGTATTTTTGCTACTTGTTTTTCTATTTCTGGTATTTTTGCTACTTGTTTTTCTATTTCTGGTATCTTGGCTACTTGTTTTTTCATTTCCTTTATTTCTTCTTGCACATTATCTACTTTCTTGTCAACCTTGCCAATAGCAGCTAATATTTCATTCTTCATCTCATTGCTCATAAACTTCCTCCTTTCTTTTTATTACAACCGATTGTTCTATTATTAGACATGGATAGAACTAACATGTCAAGAAAAAGTTATAGACATTTTTCGACATTTTACTGTCATTAAACTGTAAAAAACATTTAATATTCTTGAAATACAAGATAAGTGTTTTTATAGTATAATAAAAATAGATTATACTTAAGAGGAGTTTTATCTATGAGCATAGAAACAGATTTAAAAAAAGATGGTATTGAAGTATTAGAACCTCTAGACACTTTAAAAATTAATTCAATTGCACGAAATTTGTCGCAAAAAATTTGTGATACTTTTCCCAACTTTGGTTTCAATCAAAATGATTTATTTATTCAATTGTCTAGACTCAATATGTACAGAGCTAAAATGCCTGAAGGAATGGCAGAAGCAAATTATTTTTACAAAAACACTTCTATTTATTTTAATGAACATATTGAAACAGAAGATCTAGAAGAATTTGCTGTTCATGAATGTATTCATTATCTACAAGAAGTAAAAGATAAAAAAAATTATTTAATTCGAATGGGGCTTTGTGATTATACTGAATTTAAAATTTATGGATTAGGCCTAAATGAAGCTGCTGTTCAATTAATAGCTTCTAAGATTAATGGTATACCAAAAGAATATGTAAAATATTTTGGTATCAGTTTTGAGACAACTAGCCCTTCTTACTATCCATTAGAGTGCTGTTTAGTAAATCAATTAGCTTATCTTACAGGAGAAGATGTTTTATTTGAAAGTACATTAAAAAGCAACGATAATTTCAAAAAATCCATTTCTAATTTAACTTCTCCAAAAGTTTTTATAGCCATTCAAAATGCTATTGATGATATTCTTTACCATGAAGAAGACATTATTAAACTAAATAATAAAATTGCTCAAAGTGATGATAGAAATAAAAAAGTAGATGGTATGATCGAAAAAATTGATGAGTTAAAACATGAAATTTTGCTAACTTTTATGAGAACACAAAATCTTATTATTTCTAGCTATTTTGACACTGCTTTTGATGCAATTTCAGATTTAGAAGGTGTTGAAAATTATCGTAGAAAATTATATAGTTTTAAAGATTTAATTGGATATACAGAAGGATATACTTTCTTTAATGACTATTATGTTTCTAAAATGGAAGAATTAGAAAACAAATATAATTTATTAGAAAATGGAGAAGTTGAAACCGCTCTTAAAATCATTACGAAAAAAGAAAATCTATTAGTTCGAGTTATTAAAAAACTTAAAAAACTTATTGTTGGTTCTTCTTCTCAAGAAGAAAATAGCTTTTAAATAAAAAACGTTGTTATCTTAACAACGTTTTTTCGATTATATTTTTTGCTGCCTCTCTTCCAGAATAGGCTGCCCAAGCAACAGTTCCTTTCATTCCTGCCAGATCACCACCAGCATAAATTTTAGGATTAGAAGTTTGATAATTTTCATTTACTTCGATGTTTCCCCATTGATTGGTTTGTAGACCTAATTCTTTTACATATGATTCCACTTTAGAACCAAGTGCCATGATAATATAATCTATTTCTATGGTATAATTACTTCCTTCCTTATTAACTGGTACTAATCTGGTATCATTTTCTTTTTGTACTAATTCGGTTTTTATTAATTCTACTTTTTCGACGTTTTCTCCTCCTATTATTTTTACAATGTTATTTTGAAATAGAAATTCAACTCCTTCTTCTATTGCTTCTTCTACTTCTTTTTCTTCTGCTGGCATTTGCTCTTTGCTTCTACGATAAATTACTTTTACTTCTTTTGCACCTAATCTTTTAACAGTTCTAGCACAATCCATTGCTACATTTCCGCCTCCTACAATGGCTACTGTTTTTCCTTTATAGTCTGGATGTAAGCTATATTCTAAAAGTTCATTTCCACCAAATACACCTTGCAAATTCTCACCTTCCACTCCCATTTTAGAAGATTGGTTTGCCCCCATACTTAAAAAGATAGCATCATATTGATCTTCTATATTCTTAAGGAATAAATTTTTTCCTAGTTGTTGATTATATTTTACTTCTATTCCTAGTTTCAAAATCTTGTCTACTGTTTTTTGTACAATTTCTTTTGGTAATCTAAATTCTGGAATTCCATGTACTAATAGCCCACCTAAATAATTATATTTTTCATAAATGGTTACTCCGAATTCCTTTTTTGGCTAGAAAGGCACTTGCTGTTAATCCTGCTGGTCCTCCTCCGAATTACTGCAACTTTTTTATTGCTCTTGTTTTTCTCCATTTCTTCAACATAACAGTTTAGCAAACTGTCCTCTTTATCTATCATAGAATCAAATACAAAAGCTTCTAAATCACCTATGGAAACTGGTTGTCCTTTGATTCCTCTTATGCAAGAGCCTTGGCATTGTTTTTTGTGTGGACAAATTCTTCCACAAATTCCTTGTAATACTGTTGTTTGAGATAATATTTCATATGCTTTTTGATAATTTTCTTCTTTTATCTGTTCTATAAATTGTGGAATTTGATTTCCTAAAGGACAACCTTTTATAGAACATGGTTTTACTTTACAATTCAAACAATTTTTAGCCTTTTCCTTTATTTTTTCCATTTTGATTTCATTCCTTTTTACTTTTTTTGTATTTTATTATAGTTCTTCTATCCTGTCAATTGTCTGACTAACTAGTTCAACCCATAAATTTAGGCGGTAACTACTAATTTCAAATCATGAATGAAATCAATTTTTTTGGTTTCATCGCGAAGTAATGCCGCTGGATGCCAAGTTGGCATGTATTTTATTCCCTTTTTCTCAACCCATTTTCCTCTAGAAGCTGTTATCCCATATTCTTGTCCTAAAATATTTTTAAGTGCTACACTTCCGAAGAAGAACAATAATTTCTGGTTTGACCAATAATACTTGATTTCTTAGATAATTTAAGCAAGCAAATGCTTCATCTTGCTCTGGATTACGGTTAGCAGGTGGTCTACATTTTACAATGTTAGCAATATAGACTTCTTCTCTTTTAATGCCAACTGTCTGAAAAGCCATATCCATTAATTTTCCAGCTCTTCCAACAAAAGGTTCTCCGAAGTCTATCTTCGTCTGCTCCTGGTCCTTCTCCAATGAACATGATGCTAGCTTCTTTGTTTCCTACTCCAAAAACTATATTTTGCCTTGTTTTACACAATTTACATTTATTGCAATTAATGATTGATTCTTCTAATTCTTTCCATGTCTCAAACATATTATTTACTCCTATTTTACACATTGTTCGATTAATTCTATTTTCTTACTTTGGTTACTATCGATTCTTGCTTTGGTTCCAATTGGTATTACGGTTTTTGTTTCAAGATGACCAAAATTATTGGATTTGATGATAGGAAATTGATATTTATTTTCTAAAGTGTCTAATACAATTTGCTCTAAGCTAATATTAGTTTCGTGTTCATAGTTTCCTATCCATATTCCTTTTATTTGGTCAAATACTCCATTCTGTTTCATATAGTACAAATAATTATTGACTAAGGTTGGTGATGTTTCCATTCCAAACTCTTCTAAAAATAAAATTTTATTTTCAAAATTTATCTTGTATTTTTCTGCTATCAGCCCTTTTATTATGCTTAGATTTCCTCCAATTAACTGACCTTCTGTCTTTCCTTCTTGAACTGTTGTATATTCTTCCTTTTCTTTTCCTATCTCTAAGCTTCCCTCTACAAATCTTTTGATAGTTTCTTGAAAGCTATAATCTGTTTCGTCTGTTGCTATCGTTTTAAAATTTGTTCCGTTAAATGTTACCAGTCCAGTTTTAGCATTTATAATACTAAGAATCGAAGCAGCATCACTGTATCCACATATAATTTTAGGATTTTTCTTAATCATTTCATAGTCTAAATATTCAAAAGTAGTATTTGAATTTTCTCCACCTTTTGCACACCATATCATTTTAACTTGCTTATCTTGGAACATTTCGTTGATATCATCTGCTTTTTCTTTGGCCGTACTACTATATCCTAATGTATTAGCATAAATATTTTTTGATAACTTCACTTTAAATCCTTTTTCTTCTACCATTTGTTTTGCTCTTTTTAGTTCCTCTATGTTATCTCCAATGATTGGATTAGATGGTGCAACTACTCCTATGGTATCTCCTATTTTTAGTCTGCTTGGAATTATCATATTTTTTCTTTCCTTTCTTGTTTTTCTAATACTATTTTAGTTCAATTACTGCTGTATTTAGTCCATATCCTTGCTTTTCCACACGATAAGAATGAATGAAATCAGAATGACAAACACTACAAATTCCACTATCAATAATATTTTCTGGTCTTAGTCCTTCTTTTTCTAATATTTTTTGATTAATCTTTACCGTATCAATATGCCACTTTTCATTTCCTACTGTTTCTTCTATGATTTCATCTATTTCTTCAAGGTCTTGAAATTCCTTTTCAAAGCTTATCTTTACTGGTTTTTCTACTTCAAAATGGCATTTTCTAATGCTTGGACAGATACAGCAAATAATATCTTCTGGTTTGCAATTAAATTCTTTTTTCATTTTTTCCACTGTTTTAACAGAAATTCTTTGCAAAGTTCCTTTCCAACCAGAATGGGTGTTAGCAATAACTTTTTTTATTGGGTCAAAAAATAATAATAAAATGCAATCTGCGTTAGTGGTACAAAGCATCACATCTTTTTTACTCGTTACTAGTCCATCTGTTTTAGCATACTCCGTTAAGTTAAAGTCTGGTTCTTCTAGATTGATTTTCTCTTTAACAATTTTTACTTCGTCGGTATGGTCTTGATTGGTTTTTACTAAATGTTCTAGTTTCGAATCTATGGCTTGACACAGATTTTGATAGTCTTGTATCATTTTTTCATAATCTTCTTGTTCTAATTTTTCTTTATTTACTTTTGCTGTTCTGTAATTCTTATCAATTCCTAAGCTATAGGCATGATTTATTATTTCTTTGTATTCTAATAGTCTTTTAAATTGTATATATTCTACACCATCTTTCTTAAGATGCAAAACATTTTGATTGGATAAATTCATATTTTCTCCTCCATCCCTAAAATCATGATTAAACAATTTCTTTTATTTTAT
>CATOLW010000013.1 GCA_951800935.1 uncultured Clostridium sp. | reverse complement strand
ATAATACAATTTGCGACATTTTAGAGCAAAAACCAGATTTGCTTTTATTAGATATCAATTTGCCAAATGCAGATGGAGAATATATATGTAAAGAACTAAGAAAGCAATCAAATTTGCCAATCATCATCATAACAAGTAGAGATAATGAGTTAGATGAATTACTAAGTATCAATTATGGAGCAGATCATTATATTACAAAACCATTTAACATTCAAATTTTGCTTGCCAAAATTGCTTCATTACTTAGAAGAACAAGTATGCAAAATAAAAATTTAGAAAAAATAGATGGCAAAGAATTTATATTAAATACCAGGAAAAATACGATTGAGAAAGATGAAAAAGAAATCGAACTAACCAAAAATGAATTTAGAATTTTAAAATATTTAGTAGAAAATCAAGAAAAAATAGTTTCTAGGGAAGAAATTATGGAATGTCTATGGGATAGCGAAAGCTTTATTGATGATAATACATTAACAGTCAATATAACAAGATTAAGAAATAAGCTAGACGAACTAAATTTAAAAGAGTTATTAGAAACCAAAAGAGGTCAAGGTTATATATTAAAAACAGAAAGAGGAAAATGAAATGACATGGAAAAATTTTTTAAAAGATAAATTATTAACCATAATTTTATTGGCATTTGGAATTATTACAATTGAAATAGTATTAGCTATCTATCCAATTGGGAACTTGCTTAAAATTTATGTTCCAATTACCATATTAGGTTTGTATGCTATAGCTATTACAATTGAATATGTTACCAAAAAGAAATTTTATAAACAAGTATTTATTACACTAGATGAACTTGATGAAAAATATTTATTAACAGAACTTATAAAAACTCCTAGTTTTATGGAAGGAAAAATATTAAAAGAAATTTTAGAACAAACAGATAAATCCATGTTAGAAAATGTAAATCAATATAAATATATAACAGAGGATTATAAAGAATACATTGAACTTTGGATTCATGAGATAAAATTACCAATAGCTGCCAGTAAATTAATCATAGAAAACAATAAAATGTTAGCCACTAAAAGCATTGATGAAGAATTAGATAAAGTAGAAGATTACATAGAACAAGCTCTATTTTATGCAAGGAGCAATACAGTTGAAAAAGATTATTATATTAAAAAAAGTTTATTAAAAGATATGGTAAATGAATCGATTAAGAAAAATAAAAATATATTAATTCAAGAAAAAGTAACTATGAATTTGCATGATTTAGAAGTTAGTGTTAATACAGACAGCAAATGGATTGTCTTTATCTTAAATCAATTAATTCAAAATAGTGTAAAATATAAAAAAGAAGAGGGAAATTCAGAAATTGAAATATATGCAAAACAAGAAAAAGAAAAAGTTATTTTATATTTCAAAGACAATGGAATAGGGATAAAGAAAGGAGAAATCACAAGAGTTTTTGATAAAGGGTTTACTGGTACCAATGGAAGAATAGCAAGCAAAAAATCAACTGGAATCGGTTTATATTTGTGTAAAAAGCTATGCCATAAATTAGGAATTTCTATTGAATTAAATTCCATTCAAAATAAAGGAACCGAAATAAAACTAGTTTTTCCCAAAAGTAGTTATATGATGAGATAAAATTGAAGGTAGGAATAAAAACAGATAGAAATTTATTAAAATACAAAATAGAAATCAACTTCTTTTTCTATACTTAAGTTAGAATAAATTTAAGAATAGAAAAAAGAAGTTATTTTAATGAAACAAAGAAACCTTACAAAAATGTAAGATAAATGTAAGAAAAATCGATGTTACTTTTTAGAAAAATGATTTACAATTAAAATAAGAAAAATAAAAGGACTAAGGTAAACCTGTCCCAAAACGCGACAAAAAAGGGGTACTGGTGCCTGTCCCAATTTAAACCAATTTAAAAGGAGAATGTGAGAATGGAGAAGATCTTAGAGGTTAAAAATATTGAAAAATATTATGGTACGAAGACAAATTTAAGCAAAGCGATTGATAATATTAGTTTTGAAGTGGACAAAAAAGAATTTGTGGGAATTATGGGGGCTTCTGGAAGTGGAAAAACGACATTGCTTAATTGTATTTCAACGATTGATAAAGTAACAGCAGGACATATTATAATTAATAATCAAGATATTACAAGGTTAAAAGGAAATTGCTTAAATAAGTTTAGAAGAGAGGAATTGGGTTTTATTTTTCAAGATTTTAATTTGTTAGATACTTTAACTGCTTATGAAAATATAGCGTTAGCTCTTACGATACAAAAGGTAAGTGCAAAAGAAATTGATAAAAGAGTAAATACAATAGCAGAAAAACTAGGGATTAAGGAAATTTTAAAAAAATATCCTTATCAAGTATCAGGAGGACAAAAACAAAGAATTGCATCAGCAAGAGCAATTATTACGAATCCAAAGTTAGTACTGGCAGATGAACCAACGCGGAGCGTTAGATTCTAAGTCAGCTAGACAATTGCTAGAAAACTTTGAGTATTTAAATCAAAAAATGGAAGCAACAATTTTAATGGTTACTCACGATGCTTTTACTGCTTCTTATGCGAATCGAATTTTATTTATAAAAGATGGAAAAATTTTTAATGAACTAGTCAAAGGAAATGATACAAGAAAACAATTCTTTGAAAAAATAATTGAGGTGCAAACACTTCTTGGAGGTGATTTAAACGATGTTATTTAAATTATCTTTTGAAAATATGAAAAAAAGTTTCAAAGACTATGCTATTTATTTTTTAACTTTAGTGTTAGGTGTTGCTATTTTCTATATGTTTAATTCATTAGATAGCCAAGAAGCAATCCTAAAAGTATCAGAATCATCAAGAGAACTGATTAAACTAATGATAAGTATGCTTGGCATGGTATCTGTGTTTGTGGCAGTTATATTAGGATTATTAATTGTATATGCTAATAATTTTTTGATAAATCGAAGAAAACAAGAATTTGGAATTTATATGACACTTCGGAATGGGGAAAAAACAAATTTCAAAAATTATCTTATTAGAAACCATTTTAGTGGGAATTGTATCACTAGCAGTTGGAACTGTAATAGGAGTATTTGCTTCTCAATTCATGTCAATTCTAATTTCTAAATTATTTGAAGCAGATATGAGTGATTTTACCTTTGTATTTTCTAAAAATGCTTGTATCAAAACTTGTGTATATTTTGCTATTATGTATCTAGCAGTAGCAATTTTCAATACGATTACTATTTCAAAGTATAAATTAATCAATTTATTAACAGCTTTAAAGAAAAACGAAAAAGTAAAAATCAAAAATCCATATTTATGTGTGGTTATCTTTTTAATCGCAAGCATACTATTAGGATATGCTTATTGGAAAGTAACCAAAGGAGTTCAGACATTAGATACAGCAGAAAAAATATTACCCGTTATCTTGATGGGAATTGTATCTACCATTTTGATTTTTTGGTCGCTATCAGGATTTATTTTACAGTTGATTAAATCCATGAAAAAAATTTATTTAAAAGATACGAATATGTTTGTGTTAAGGCAAATTAATAACAAAATTAACACGATGGTAGTTAGTATAAGTGTTATTTGCTTGATGTTATTTATGACCATTTCTATATTATCATCTAGTCTATCTCTAAGAAATACAATGCAAAGAGAGTTAAACGAAATGACGCCAGTTGATATTAATTTATATAAAACTGCTAATTTACCAGAAAAATTAATTAATCAATATGGAAAAGAAATTATCTATTCTAAAGTACAAAGGGAAGATTCCAAAATAACAATTGAAGAAAGTTTGAAAAATAATGGTCTAGATATGAGTGTATTAAAAGATGTAGTAGAAATACCAATTTATATAAGCAACGACTTTACTTGGGAAACCTTTTTTGGAGAATATTTTGAAAATATAAAAGAGCAATATCCTATGTTAGCATATAAAACACCAGAAGATATAGTAAAAGTAAGCGATTATAATAAAATTGCTAAGCTTTATGGAAATAAACAATATGAATTAAAAGATGATGAATATCTTGTACTTTGTGATTTTGACTTTATGGAAGACTTAAGAAATCAAGTGTTAGAAAAAAGAAAAACTTTATCAATTGCAGGAAAAGAATATAAATCAAAATATCAAAATTGTCAAGAAGGCTTTATTGCTATGTCAACTAATCATATAAATACAGGAGTCATACTAGTACCAGATAGTTGTATGTTACCAGAAGAAAACAAAGAAAGAACATTTTTAGCAGCTAATTATAACACAAAAACGGATGAGGAAAAGGAAACCATAGAAAAGCTATTTTCCAATCGAGAGGAATCTAGTGTTATACAAAAATTGTATGAGCAAGGAATTACAATTGATGGAATGAGCAAAATAAGTATTGTTGAAGCAAGTGTAGGAATGGCAACTATTATTACTTTTATTGCCATTTACTTAGGCGTTATTTTCTTAATTGCAAGTTCTGCTATTTTAGCATTAAAGCAATTAACAGAAAGCTCAGACAACAGACAAAGATATATTATTTTAAGAAAAATTGGTTGTGATGAAAAAATGATAAATAAGGCCTTATTTAGACAAATTGGAATATTTTTTGGATTGCCACTAGTACTTGCTATTATTCATTCTGTTTTTGGGATCCAGTTTGTTTTAAGTATGATGGCAGGGCTTGCAAGTAGCAAGGATTTGTTTCCTTCTATTATAATAACAGTTATTGTAATTAGCTTAATTTATGGAGCTTATTTCTTAGCAACCTATTTAGGAAGTAAAAACATAATTAAAGAGGAGTCTTAAAATGAAACATATAAAAAAGTTTGAGTTATGTTAATAAATATGTTATAATAGTTATATCTTAGTCAATAAGACTAAGGAAAAAAGTAGAAAGAAGGTTTTTTTATGAGTAAGACAACAAAACGGAAAGAAACAGAAGGCAGTATATATGATTTAGCGAGGACCTATCAAGCAAGAAATCATACTGCCTACCAGAGTCTATTAACAGCTGCCAATATTTCAAGAGACATGAAAAAGAGGCTAACAACTAAGAAGGAAAACTGGAGAGATAAGAAAAATCCCCAATTTCAAGAAGCGGAAATAGAACTTTCAGAAAGTCTACTTGGCAGAATAGACAAGCAAATTGAAGAGCAAAAAAACATATGTCAAAGTGTCGATGAAGAGGTTAAAAAGGCACAGGAAGCTTTGCAAGCAGCTATGGAAAAATTCAATGAGCAAAAGAAGAAAGAAGAAGACTTAAAGAAAGAAAAGAAGCAGATAGAATCAATCATTGCTCAAAAGAAAGAAAAATTACAAAAAATGCAGCAACTTGTCTTGGTTCATCCGACAGCTTCAATATCAGCGATCGATAAAAAACGAGAAAATATGTTAGTATTTACCAGATTTGATTTAGACAATATGGTATTTTCTAAGGTTGTTGATAGTGTCTTTAAGTATAATGGGGAAGACTTGTTAAAGAAAGAAGAAGTTGAACCAGTAAGAGAAGAATTTGAAACTCGTGACGAATTTTTCTCAGCAGTTGCCTATGTTGAAATGGTTGCCTACTATTATTCAGAAGGATACAATTATGAACTTCTGTACAATAGTAAAGGGATTAAGCATATGCTGGAACTGGTAGGAATCATTTAATCGAAAAAACCGAAATTAAAAAAGGAAAGAGGAAAGCTATAAGTAGAGCTTTCCTCTTTCCTTTTTTTAAATTCCAGTATGTTTTGGCTCTAAGGAACGCCTCTTATATCTTTGCATAAGATATAAAAAGGAGTGTGTTAAAAATGCGGAAATAGACAAGTGATGAGAGCTAGAAAATATTTATATCGTTTTGATGAAATATTAAATCAAATGGCAGAAAAAATGCTATCACAAGAAATAACCAACAGTATAACCATTAATTTTATCAAATGTATGATACCACATCATCAAGCAGCAATTTATATGTCAGAAAATTTATTACAATATACTAATTATAAACCATTACAAGAAATAGCTAAAAATATCATCAAAACCCAAACAAAAGGAATCGTAGAAATGGAAGAAATTAAAAAAAATACTTATGGATTTCAAAATATGCCACAAGAAGTAAATTGCTATAATGAAAAATATTTTGAAATTACCAAAAACATGATAGAAAGAATGAAAAAAGCGCCTAGAACCCAATATATTAATTGGAATTTTATACGGTGAAATGATACCACATCATGAAGGAGCAATTAGTATGTGCGAAAATTTATTATCATATCGAATTGACCCAAGACTAAAAAATGTTGCAGTTTGTATGATAGAAGAACAAACAAGAGGAGTACAGGAATTAGAGAAAATTCAAAAAAGACTCTTAGGCAAAAGTGTATAAATTTAAAGAATAATAAAATACAATAGAAAAAACTATTGTATTTTTATTATGTCTTTTTTTATTAAATTCATATTTGAAATTTTTACTAAATAATCTAAAAGAAAAATTGGCATAATAAAAATATAAAACAAAAAAGGAGGAAAATTCTTATGAAAAAAATGATTAGCATTTTTGCTATTTTCATGTTACTAAGTGTACTTATTTTGGGTGGAAGCAGTTATGCAGCAGCACTAGATACTATTGATGTGCAAACAAGCAAAACAACCGTAAGACCAAATGAAGAAGTAACAGTAAATATTAATTTTGGACAAGCATTAGGAGCCTATACTTTTGACATTGCCTATGATGACAATATTTTTGATTATGTATCAGTAGAAGGAGGAACAGCAAACGATACCAAAGATAAAGTAAAAGTAACTTTTTATGATACAACAGGAGGTTCTAATCCTAGAAACAATATGAGTGCAACATTTCGTGCCAAAGCAGACATTACTACTTCAAACCCAACAGAATTTGCTGTAACAGCAGAAGGGCTAGCTAACCCTGATGCTTCTGTTCAATTTGATGACATTACAACACCAATTATTAAAAATGTTACGGTTGAACCACAATATGTTGATTATAGCATAAAATTAGACTACACAGGAGAAATTGTAAAAGAAGAAGAAAAAGCGATGACACTTATCTATTCTTCTCCAATGGGAAGATATTACGAACATGCTAGATTAATTGCCGAAAGTACTACTCCTACTGGAGCAACTGTTCAATTATTGGCAGATGACCAAGCAAATTTAGAACATGACATCATTCAAAGTGGATGGGGAGATGCACAAGGATTTAAAATAGGAGGAAAGGATGTCTCTAGTGTACTACAAACAAGAGCTATTTTTAGTCAAGCAGGAGATTATACCATTACCTTAAAATTGATTGATAGGGACAATTCAGACCAAGTAATTGCACAAACAATAACAAATTTTACTGTTCTAGAAACAGCAACACCAATACAACCAAATACTCCAGAAAATGAGGAAGTAGAAAAAGTAACACCAGAAGAAACACCAAAGAAATTACCAAAAACTGGTAGTAATTTATATATTCCAATTATTGTTGTATTAATAGCTTTGCTTAGCTCTTATCTATATTTTAACAAAAAGAATCAATAAAAAACAAAAAGCGACATGAAAATCAAGTTGAAAATCATAATAAACGTGTCGCTTTTGTTTATTCTTACATAAAGAAAAAAGGAGAAACAAATGAAAGAGAAAAAAAGAAAAATACAAAAAGGAGTAGCAAATTTTTTTTTCGTAACCGCAATGCTAGGAATTATTTTATGGATAGGAATAGAAAAAGAAAAAGATACTAAAGTAAAAGAAGTTCCTTATCATACACAAGATTTAGCCAGTCAAATGGCCAACTTAGTGCCTGTTCCAAAAGTTGCTACTGCCTATGATAAAGTGGATTTTGAAAAAGAATACAAAGGATTTCAGGTTTTAGCTAAATTAGAAATTCCAAGCATTAAACTAGAAACTTATGTGTTAAAACAATATTCTAAAAATGCTTTAAATATATCTGTTACAAAATTTTGGGGAGCGGATCCAAACCAAATAGGAAATTGTTGTATAGCAGGTCATAATTTTCAAAATAAGAATATGTTTCATAATTTAAGAAACTTAAAAAAGGGAGAGCATTTTTTCCTTTCTGATTATGAAGTAGGAAAAGTAGAATATGAAATATATGATATCTATATAGTAGAACCAGAAAACGTAGAATGCTTATCACAAGAAACAAAGGGAAGGCGAGAAGTAACACTAATTACTTGTACAAGTGATTCGAAAAAAAGAATTATTGTAAAAGCAAGGGAAGGAGAATAAGAGTGAAAAGAAAGTATATTTTTATTAGTATTTTATTTTTGCTTATGCTAACTAGTTTATTTCTTTATTTTCAAGTAGTGGCTTCTACTAAGTTAGAAGGAATAGAAAGCTTTCCAAGTAGTTATCAACCCTATTTAAGAGAATTACAAAAAAAGCATCCAAATTGGAAATTTACGGCTTTATATACAAATTTAGATTGGAACTATGTTATCAATCAAGAAAATGTATTTGGAAAAAACTTAGTACCTAAAAATTATTCCGATAGTTGGAAAAATACAACACCTGGTCAATATAATGTAGAAGTGGATAGTCGGTTGGGTAGACAGCTCAAGGCAAGCAGTAGAATACGCAATGGATCCTAGAAATTTTTTGAATGAAGTTCGTCTTTTTCAATTTGAAGGACTTTCTTTTGATGTTCATACGAATAACTTAGATGGAATTGAAAAAATTTTATATGGAACCGAGTTTTACAACAAAAAAGTATCCTATTTAGATATCAATGGAAACACGATTTCTATGAATGAAACCTATGGGAATTTGATTTTAAGAGGAGGACAAACTTCAAAAGTAAGTCCTTATCATTTAGCATCTCGTATCAAACAAGAAGTAGGGCCTTTTTGATCTCATAGCTCAATTAGTGGAACAGTTGAAGGGTTTAAAGGTTTGTATAATTTTTATAATATAGGAGCAACTAGTTCAGCAGAACCAATGGGAGCGATTAAAAATGGGTTGCAATATGCTAAAGATGGAAAAGGGGCTAGCCAAAGCACAAAAGACAAATATTTAATTCCTTGGAACACAAAAGAAAGAGCTATTACAGGAGGGGCTATTTTTATTGGTTCTAGTTATATCAATGTAGGACAAAATACAATTTACTTACAAAAATTTGATGTGAATGATGACAAAGGAGGAGATTTATTTTGGCATCAATACATGACAAATGTATTAGCACCATATAGTGAATCAAAATCAATTTATAATGGATATCAAAAAAGTGGATTATTAGAAACGCCAATGTCTTTTATTATTCCCGTTTATCATAATATGCCAAGTATTCCACAAGATAGTCCTTCTATTTCTAGAAATGATTTTATACAAGAAAATACAAAAGTTTATTGCAATGGAAACATGGTAAATATTAGAACAGGACCTTCTACATCTTATGAAATTATTACAACGGTCAACAACCAAGATAAAATGACTAGAATTTTCAAAGGAAAACAAGCAGGAGAAAGATGGGACAAGGTAATATTAGAAAATGGGATCATTGGCTATATTTATCAGACTTATGTAACAGAGATTCCTCCAATTCAAATTGAAAAGATTGATTTAATGTTGGACAATACAACCCTGCAAAAAGGAGAAACAAAGCAATTACAAGTAACGATTCAGCCAAAAGAAGCAAGTAACCATAAGGTACAATACATTTCTAGTAATCCAAACGTGGTAACAGTGGATGACAAAGGGAATTTACAGGCGATTCGTTCGGGGAATAGCATCATTACTGTAAAAGCACTAGAAAACAATGTACAAAATCAAATTACTATAAATGTATATAGTAAAGTAACAAAAATTTCACTAGACCAAAAGCAAATTTATATGCAAGTAGGAGATACCTTTCAAATAAATGCAACGATAGAACCAGAAGATGCCAATGATAAGAACATTTTATACCAAAGTAGGAATCCAGAAGTAGCAACGATACGGAGAAAAAGGAACTATCCTAGCCAAACAAATAGGAGATACCATTCTTACAGCAACTGCCAATGAAAATCCAGAGATTCAAGCCAAATGTGAATTGTTTGTAGTAAGAATCATGGAAGATTCTGAAATACACTTTGATAGTTCTTTAAAACTAAATAGCTTAGAAGTGAGTGGAATTGATGAGAAAGAAAATACAGTTGCAGATATCAAAGGAAAAATTACAACTGATTTAGAAATCGAAATAGTAAATTATCAAAATCAAATCTTACAAGATACTGATATTGTGGGGACAGGAAGTAAAATACTAGTAAAAGAAGATGGAAAAATACTAAGGCAATACCAAATTATTATCTATGGAGATAGTAATGGAGATGGGAAAATTAACAGTGTTGACTTATTGGTATTACAACGACATATATTAGAAATAGAACCAATTGAAGAAATATTTAGAAAAGCAAGTAACATTAATAAAAATGGTAAAAAGCCAACTTCTGTTGATTTATTATTAATACAAAGGCACATTTTAAGGTTACAACCTATTGAACAATAAAAGGAGAAAAGTTATGCGAAAAAAGAAAATTTTTATCGTTCTAATTTTTATAATGAGTTGTTGTTATTTTTTGAATGCAACCTATGCGGTAAAGGAAGGAAATGTTTATTTATCTGCAAATCAAGAAAAGATTGAAAAAGAAGAAGAAGTGGAAATAGCGGTTAAAATAGAAAATGCTAAAACAGCTGCTTTTGATTTATCGCTTTCATTTGATGAAACAAAATTAGAATATATTTCAGTTATGGAAAACACAAACAGAATTGGCAATCAAATTCATTTTGTTTGGTTTGATGAAAAAGGAGGAGAGGGAGCCAAAAAAGATGAACTAGTTAAATTCAAATTTAAGGCAAAAAAAGAAGGATTAGCTACTTTTAGTGTGCAAGGAAATTTTTATGGAATAAATGGGCAAGAAATACAGACAAATTTTAATGAAATACAAGTTCAAATTGGAAAAGAAGAAAGTGTTTTAGAAAGACAAATAGAAGAAGAACTAGGCAGTGATGTTGAAAATGATAATGCGAATTTACAAGCTTTAAGGTTAAATTACGAAGGATTAATACCAAACTTTGATAAAGAAATACAAGAATACTATTTAACCATACCCAATTCTATACAAGAACTTGAAGTATTAGCAATTAGTGAAAATCCAAAAGCTTCTATTAAAATAACAGGAAATAAAGAGCTAAAAGAAGGGTTAAATCATCTTACAATTCAAGTAGAATCTGCTAGCAAAGAACAAAGTAAAGTGTATACAATTCATGTAACGAAAACTTCCAATTTAGAGTTAGCCAACAGTAATTTAGAGATATTAGCAATCGAAAATGTTTTGCTAAATTCTCCTTTTGAGGCTTCTATTATGAATTATAAAGCAGAAATACCAAATAGTATTGAAAGTATAAATATATTTGCTGTACCAGAAAATGAACAAGCAACTGTTGAAATTAGCAAAGAAGACAATTTAAAAGAAGGAAATAATTTAGTAAGCATTATAACAACAGCACCAAATGGTTTTACAAAAAAGAAATATCAAGTAGAAATTTATAGAAGAAATGTAGAAGAGGAAAACCAATATCAAGAAGAACAGTTAAAGAAAAAAGAAGAATTAGAAAATGCTTATAAAGTAGAACAGACTTCTTCTGATAATAATAAAAGTGAAACAAAAAATCTTCCTAATATTTGGATTTGGGTTACTATCATAGGAGTTATTGTAATATTTGCAGTATTTGGTGTGATTTGGAAAAGGAGAAAATCGGATTAGCGTTTTTTTAAGGGGATTTGAAAAAAATGCAAACTTGTGATATAATGATTAGGTCAAATAACAAGAAAAAAGGAAGTTTATAAATGAAAAATTTTCATAGAGATAATTGGATAAAAAGAAAATGGCAAACTTTTATATTAAATAAAAATGGAATAAAAGTGGATGAAAAAACTGGAAAGATAGAATATAAAAATCATAAAATGGAAATTAAATGTGATGCGGTATATCTATTAAGGCATGCACGAACTTATGCTACGCAAACTCATGAGTTTATGAGTGATAATTCTAAAAATTCTCACATTTGTAAAGAAGGAATAGCAGATATATGTTTACTACAAAGAGAAGTGAAACAATATAATTTTGACATAGTTATCTTATGTTCTAATATTCCAAGAGTACTAGAAACGGGTCAGATATTTAAATTAGTAAATCCAGATTTAGAATATGTTGATAAGAAGAACTTTAAAGGAATTGATAATGGTGGTTGGGAAGGCAAAACAGGGAAAACTTTAAGTGAAGTTGATTTGAAAGATTTTGAAGAAAGAGAACAAAAACAAAATATATTTGCAAAATCTTCAAAAGGTGGAAGTTGGGCTAAGGTTTTAGTTAATTGCCTATCACTTATAAAATATCTAAACAAAAATTTTTCTGGAAAAAGAGTGCTTTTAATTAGTCAAGCAAGCATACTAAGAGGTCTTAAAATCTTAACACATAAAGACGAAAATCCTTGGGGAGATTGCAATACAGAAAAGTTATATACTTTAGATAAAATGCAAAGTAAAAGCAACTATGCATCTATCAATTGTTTATATGATAGAAAAAATGATATAAAGTAACCAAAAATAAACTCTTTTCATACAATATACAAAAATGAGAGGAGTTTATTTTTATGGATTACGAATTAATGATGAATGGAAATGTAAAAATAGGACAAAAAGCACCAGATTTTGAAGCAAGCTCAACATTTGGAGAAATTTGTTTAAAAGATTATCAAGGAAAATGGTTAGTATTGTTTTCGCACCCAGGAGACTTTACTCCTGTATGTACGACTGAAATGATAGCCTTTACTAGAGCTCATCCCTATTTTAAAGACTTAAACACAGAGTTATTAGGACTAAGCGTAGACAGCAATAGTTCTCATCTTGCATAGTGAAAGTTACCAACAAAATAAAACACAAGCAATCACCTGTGAAAATCTTGTAAAGATATACATAATATGGTATAATATTATTATAGCAATTTATTAATGACTGTTCTAAAAGAAAGGAGAACGCAATATGACACGTGACAAAATTAAAGGAAAAATGACACTTAAATTTGAAGACAGAAAGGAAGGTGGCAAAGTTCTTGTAGGAATAGAGTTGGATGAGATAGCAATGATTGAAATTGCCAACTTTATGGACGGCTTTTATGCAGCAAAAGATGTAATTCTTGGGCATGTTTATGGTTCTGTTGAGCAGAAAATTGCTGATAAAATAGTACATCGTTATATCAACTGCGACACCACAACTGACAGACAGCAGATTTACAACTTAATCTGCGAAAAACTCAAAGATTTTTAGAATGGATATTTTTTAATGCTATTGTAATAGTGTTAGCAATGAAATGTAAGTGTTAGGCTTACATTTCATTGCTTTTATGAAAATAATATTTTTTATAAAACTTGATAAACTATTAAAATAATGTTAATATATAAACAAGAGATAGAACTGTTATTAAAAAGGAGTTAAATTATAAAATGAGTGAAAAAGTATATACAATTAAAGAAATAAAAGAAC
>CATOLW010000012.1 GCA_951800935.1 uncultured Clostridium sp. | reverse complement strand
TTTATTTTAGTGTTAGTGGTGGGAAAGATAGTTCTGTTATGGTACAATTAGCCAATAAAGTAGCACAAAAAATGAATAAAAAGTTTGATGTACTATTTATTGATTTAGAAGCTCAATACCGTTATACGATTGAACACATAGAGGAATTAAAACAATTGACACAAATCAGAGATTTTTATCATATTACTTTGCCAATCGCTTTAAGAAATGCAGTATCTGTTTTACAACCTAAATGGATTTGTTGGGAAGAAGAAAGTAAGCATTTATGGGTAAGAAATATGCCTGAAGATAGTATCAATATTCATAATTGTCCATTTCCGTGGTTTAAAAAAGGAGAAGAATTTGAAGAATTTATTGTTCAATTTGCTAGCTGGTATCAAGAAAAATATCAAGAAAAAGTAGCTTGTGGGATTGGAATTCGAACAGATGAAAGTTTAAACCGTTTTCGAACAATAGCATTTCAAGAAAAAAAGCTTACTTTTAAAGATTATCATTGGACAACCAAACTAAAAGTAAATGAAAAACACATTGATGTATATAATTTTTATCCGATTTATGATTGGGCAACAGAAGACATTTGGGGAGCTGTAAGTAAGTTGGATTTAAAATTTAATTATATTTATGAATTGATGTACAAAAACGGCGTAAGTATTTATGAACAAAGACTGTGCCAACCTTATGGTGATGACCAAAGAAATGGATTGGATCAATTTAAAGCATTAGAATATGATACATGGAGTAAAGTATTAAATCGTGTAAATGGAGTAAACTTTGGAAACATTTATTGTAAAACAACAGCTCTAGGAAACATTAAATCATGTAAACCAGATTTTATGTTATGGCAAGAATATACCGTATTTTTATTAGAAAGTATAGGGATTTACAATCGAGATTTAATGCTGCACTATTATCGAAAAATAAAAAAGTTTATGATTTGGCATAAAAATAAATTTGGAATCGATACTTCTAATATTCCAGATACAGCAGAATGTAAATTAGAAAATCAAAAAAAAGTAATTTCTTGGCGAAGAATAGCAAGAGCGATCGAAAAAAATGACTTTTATTTAAGAAGATTATCTTTTGGTCAAACCAAGAATGATGACAGAGAACTAATGGAACTAATCCATAAATGGGATAATTTATTAAATAAGAAAACTAAAACAGATGATAAAACATTACAAAAAATAATAGAAGAAACAAGTTAAATAAAGGAGAAAATTATGGTAGTAAAAATGACAAACAAGGATGAAAATTTTTATCAGTATATGGGAAAGTTTTTTGGTTCTAGATTAATAGAGAAGCAAACCAATGATAGGATTTATGATGATGATTCAAAGCAATGGTATATTTTTTTAGAAGAAGGAAAAGTAATGGCATTTGTGTCAATTAATAATAATGTAATAAAGAACATTTATACAACAAAAGAAAAATATTTAGAGGAAATACTAAAAAAAATAAAAAAGGAAAATGAAATAACATATAGTATTGTAACAAATTATTATAAAGAGATTTATGAAAGAAGTGGATTTCGAGTAAGCAAAAATCAAGATTATAAAAATTTTGTAACAATTTATATGGAAAAGCAAGTAGCCATGTTAATTGACTAAACAAAAAAAGGAAGGACAATTGTAAGATGAAAAAAATAGAATTTCCAGTATTAAATGTAAAAATGGTACCAATTGACAAGGTAATTGCCAATGATTATAACCCTAATAAAGTAGCACCTCCAGAGATGAAACTATTAAAACATTCGATTGAAGAAGATGGTTACACACAGCCAATTGTAACTTATTATGACGAAGAAAACGACAAATATATTGTAGTAGATGGATTTCATCGTTATCGTTGTGCAAAAGAATATTTTCATTTAGAAGAAATACCAATTGTAACAATAGATAAGGACTTAGAAAACCGTATGGCAAGTACGATTAGGCATAATAGGGCAAGAGGAACACATCAAATTATTGATATGTCTCATATTGTTTTAACTTTGACACAAAATGGATGGACCGAGAAAGAAATTTCAAAACATTTAGGAATGGAATTAGATGAAATTATCCGTTTAAAACAAATCACTCGGACTAAAAGAATTGTTTGCCAAGCATGAATTTAGCAAATCATGGGAGGAATTTGAAGATAATAGAAAAAAGACATGAATTATCATGTCTTATTTTTTTAAATCTAATTGAATATGGATATCTCTTAATTGTTCTCTTTTTACTATACTAGGTGCTCCCATCATTAAATCTTGTGCTTTACTATTCAAAGGAAAAGCAATTACTTCACGAATACTATCAGAATCTGTCAATAGCATAAGCATTCTATCAATACCAGGAGCAATACCAGCATGTGGTGGTGCACCAAATTGGAAGGCAGTATATAAAGCACCAAATTTAGATTTTACTTCATCTTCTGTATAACTAGCCATAGTAAAAGCTTTTAGCATAATATCAAGATTATGATTTCGAACAGCACCAGAAGATAATTCAATTCCATTTACAACAAGGTCATATTGATAAGCTAAAATATCCAATGGATTTTTGCTATTTAGAGCTTCCAAACCACCTTGTGGCATAGAAAAAGGATTATGGCTAAAGGTTAAATTCCCATGTTCATCTTCTTCAAACATTGGAAAATCAACAATCCAAGCAAAAGCAAAGAGATTATTATCAATTAAATCAAGTCTTTTTCCAAGTTCTTCTCTAATTTGACCAGCAAACTCAGTTGCTCTTTTTTTATTATCAGCAATAAAGAAAATAGTATCTTCCTTCTCTAAGTTAGCTAATTTTAATAATTCTTGTTTCAAATCATTAGGAATAAATTTATCAATAGGACCTTTGAATGTTAAATCTTCTTGTACTTCTAAATAACCAAGTCCAGCCATACCAATACTGGTTGCAAATTGTAACATTTTTTCATGGAAGCCTTTTGATAAATGTCCTTTCACACGAATGGCACGAACGGTTCGACTGATAAACGGTTTAAAAGTACATTTGCTAAAAAAGTCAGATAAATCAATAATTGAAAGTGGATTTCTTAAGTCTGGTTTATCAGTTCCATATTTTAACATAGCTTCTTCATAAGAAATTCTTGGGAAAGGATAAGTAGGAACTTTTTTGGTAGAAAATTCTTTAAAAGTATGGTACATAACAGGTTCAATTACTGCAAAAACATCTTCTTGTGTGGCATATGCCATTTCCATATCCAATTGATAAAATTCACCGAGGAGCTCTATCAGCTCTTGCATCTTCATCTCTAAAACAAGGAGCAATTTGAAAATATTTATCAATCCCAGAAACCATCAATAATTGTTTGAATTGTTGTGGTGCTTGAGGGAGAGCATAAAATTTTCCTGCATGTAAACGGCTAGGAACCAAATAATCTCTAGCACCTTCAGGAGAAGAACTAGTTAAAATAGGGGTTTGTACCTCTAAAAATCCTTGCTGAATCATTTGAGTTCTTAAAAACTGAAGGACTTTTGCTCTTAGTATTAAATTATTTTTTAATTGGTTATTTCTTAAATCTAAAAAACGATATTGAAGTCTTAAATCTTCTCTAATTTCTTGGTTAGTATTGATTTCAAAAGGTAAAAATTTTGTTCTTTTTCCTAAAATTTCAATTTCCTCTATACGAATTTCTACGAAACCAGTTTTTAATTTTGGATTAATGGTTTCTTCTGCTCTTTTTTTTACTTCACCATAAACGGTAACAGAAGATTCTAAGGGGATATGGGAGGCAAAATCAACATCTTCTTCTTTTCCAGAAGTAACTACTTGTGTAATACCATACATATCTCGAATATCTAAAAAGACAAGACCACCAAAATCACGGATGGTTTGAACAAATCCAGCAATTCTAACCTTTTTTCCAACCTCCTCTAAACTAATTTCACAGCAAGTACAAGTTCGATACTTTTCATTCATCTTTCATCACAATCCTTTCTTTTCATGCAGTTTGGCTTCTGTTTTACCAACAAAAAACGCCCACTGCATTTTTATGCAGGGACGAAATGGATTTCCGCGGTACCACCCAGCTTGAAAATTAAAAGTAATTTTCCACTTTATTTAAAATACTCCAATGTGTTTCACTTATTTTAGGTTGACCTAATAAGGGCTTTCAGCCAATGACCCTCTTCTCTTTTTTAGTGACTTCTAAAAGCTTTCATTGTACAAACGTATTGTGTTTTTATTTTAATAGTTTCTATTATATACTAGTATTTGTAAAATTGTCAAGTATTTTTGTGTTTACTATAAAAAAGATTGAAAAATTCTTTAATATTTAGTATAATTGTAAAAAAGTGAAAAGGGGAAGAAAAATGGAAGAAATCAATGTACTAATCAATAAAGCAAAACTAGAAAAAAGAATTGAAGAAATGGCAAAACAAATTCAAAAGGATTACGAAGGAAAAGAACTAGTAATGGTAGGAATATTAAAAGGATCTGTTATGTTTATGACAGAGCTTGCTAAAAACATAAAAAGAAGTGTAATACTTGATTTTATGGATGTATCTAGCTATGAAGGAAAAGAAAGCTCAGGAAACGTAAAAATTAATAAAGACCTTAGAGATTCTATTGAAGGAAAAGATGTAATTATTGTAGAGGATATCATTGATACAGGAAGAACCTTAACTTATGTAAGAGACTATTTAAAGCAAAAAAATCCGAATAGTGTTAAAATAGCAACCATGTTATCAAAACCATCTAGAAGAGTTATGGAATTAGAAGTTGATTACATTGGATTTGCCATTGAAGACAAATTTGTAGTTGGTTATGGACTAGATTATAATGAACAATATAGAAATTTACCATACATTGGTTATATCGAATAAGAGGAGCAAAAAATGTTTGATATTGAAGAAGAACTAAAAAAATTGCCCAATAAACCGGGTGTCTATATCATGAAAGATAAAGAAGACAAAATTATTTATGTTGGAAAAGCAATATCACTAAAAAACAGAGTAAGGCAATATTTTAGAAGAAATGATAAAACAGCAAGAATAGAGAAGATGGTAAGTTTGATTGACCATTTTGAATATATTGTAGTAGATAATGAAGCAGAGGCATTAATTTTGGAATGTAATTTGATTAAGAAGAACAGACCCAAATTTAATGTCTTATTAAAAGATGACAAAACATATCCTTATATCAAAATAGATCTAGCATCTGATTATCCATCTGTAGTAATTACCAGAAGAGTGGTAAAAGATGGGTCAAAATATTTTGGACCATATGCTAATCCAGGAGCAGCTAAAGAGATGGTAAATTTTATTAAAGAAAAATATAAGATTCGTCAATGTAGAACCTTAAAAGAAAGAAGCAGAGCTTGCTTAAATTATCATATTAATAAATGTTTTGCACCGTGTATGGGATATATAACCAAAGAAGAATATCGTAAACAAATCGATGAAATTATAGACTTGTTAGAAGGAAAAACAGAGAAGCTAACCAAAGAATTAGAGAAACAAATGGAAGAAGCTTCTAAAAAATTAGATTTTGAAAAAGCAGCTTATATAAGAGATAAAATACAAGCAATTGAAAGAGTATCTGCCAAACAAAAAGTATCTAATTTGTCTGAAAATAATATTGATGTAATTGGAATTGCTAAATCAGAACTAGAAGTTTGTATTGAAATATTTTTTGTCAGAGGCAGTAAGATGATTGGAAGAGAGCATTATTTTTATGCTGATTTGAAAGACATGGAAGACAAAGAAATATTGGCAGGATTTATCAAACAATATTATTTAGAAAACCCTAATATTCCCAATAAGATTATGATAAAAGAAGAAATAGAAGATAAAGAAGCAATAGAAAAATGGTTATCCTTAAGTCTAGGTAAAAAAGTGGAAATCAAGACACCTAAAAAAGGAGAAAAACTACGTTTCGTAGAAATGGCTGAAATGAATAGCAAAGTAACTTTGGAAAACAAAGAAAAAGACAAAGGTGAAATCTTAATGGAACTAAAAGAAGTTTTAAAACTAGATAAGTTACCAAGAAAAATCGAAACATACGATATCTCCAACATAGCAGGAAACTATACAGTAGCAGGGATGTGTGTGATGCAAGATGGTGTTATTAAAAAGAATTTATCAAGAAGATTTAAAATAAAAACCGTATTTGGACAAGATGACCCAAGATGTATGGAAGAAGTTATTATAAGAAGACTAAAACGATCGCTAGAAAATCCTAAAGGAGGATTTGGAGACTTACCAGATGTTATTTTGGCAGATGGTGGCATCACGCAAATAAGAGCAGTACAAAATGCTATCCAAAAAGTAAACCGTGATTTTGAAAATTTAAGTAAAAATCATGAACAATTGAAAATTCCTGTTTTTGGTATGGTAAAAAATGATAAACACCAAACCAGAGCGTTAATGGATGACCAAAGAAAGGAATTGAAAATATCACAAAACTTGATGAATTTAATTACTAGATTCCAAGATACAGTACATGATACAGCAATTACCTATCATAGAAAATTAAGAGATAAACAGATTACAAAATCAGAATTAGATGAAATTAATGGCATAGGGGAAGCTAAAAAACAAGCTTTATTAAAGCATTTTGGAAGTGTAGCAAAAATAAAGGAAGCAAGCATAGAAGAACTAACAAAAGTAAAAGGAATTAGCAAAGAATTAGCGAAAAAAATTTTAAATGGCTAAAGTGGAAATTGATACAACTTAGCCATTTTTTAAAATTAGGAATATTTTAAAAAGTTTTGCATATACATATAAGGAAAAACAGAAGGGAGAGTTTTATATGGAATATGCAAAAGATGAGATGTTTCAAATTAGCTATCATACTAAGTTAAATCGATTGGAAAGGGGAAAAGAGAGTAGAGCAAGTAGAGTGTGGAGAGAGATAACAAAGCATAAATTATTGACAACTACAATTTTTGCTTTTTTTATGTTTGCTGCATTCAATATGGTTATGATATATCATTTTATAAGAATTTTACAAAACATTTGAAATTAAGACACAAATGGAGGTAGCAATATGAGTTCAAAATATCCTGTACTACCTCCAGAAAAAATTTCAATGCATTATGAAATAGCAAAAGGAACTCTAAAAAAGCATCTTAGAGCAAGCAGATATAGAATTAAATCAATTTTAGAAAAAGTTAGAATCTAAAAAAGTAGAATTTCAATCAAAATATCAAAAAAATCCTTGGAAAACGTAAGGAAATATGGTAAAATAGTACTATTCAAGAAAAAGGGAGGAATAGTAGTTTATTTTAGCTACCAAAAAATATGAAACTAGCAAACGAATGGAAAGAATATAAAATATTAGATATGGCACAAGGGCAAAAACTAGAAAAATGGGGAGAAGTTGTTTTAGCAAGACCAGACCCACAAATTATATGGAAAGATAAAAGCTATCCAAATAAATGGAAAGAAATCAATGCTACTTACCATAGAAGCAAAACAGGAGGAGGCTCTTGGGAATTTAAAAAGAAAATGCCAAAAGCTTGGCAGGTGCATTATAAAAATTTAACTTTTAATATTAAACCAATGGGATTTAAGCACACAGGACTTTTCCCAGAACAAGCCGTTAATTGGGATTGGATGATACATAAAGTAAAATCAGAAAAAAGAGAAATCAAAGTATTGAACTTATTTGCTTATACAGGAGGAGCAACCGTTGCTTGTTTATCAGCAGGAGCATCGGTATGCCATGTGGATAGCTCAAAAGGAATGACCACATGGGCAAAAGAAAATGTAGTGTCTTCTAACTTACAAGATAGACCAGTAAGATTTATTATTGATGATGTTGTAAAATTTGTAAATCGAGAAATCAGAAGAGGAAATCAATATGATGCAATCATCATGGATCCACCATCTTATGGAAGAGGAGCAAAAGGAGAAGTATGGCAATTTGAAAATAATATTTATGATTTAGTAGAATTGTGTACACAAGTGCTATCTAATAATCCATTATTCTTTTTAATTAATTCTTATACAACAGGAATTTCAAGTACAGTACTACAAAATATTTTAAGGGTAACGGTAAGCAAAAAACACAAAGGAAAGCTAGATTGTGGAGAAATCGGGCTTCCTATGGAAAATTCTGATTTGGTATTGCCTTGTGGTATTTATGGAAGATGGGAGAAATAGATGGATAACTTAAAAATTTTATTTGAAGATAATCATATCATTGTAGTAGAAAAAAAGCCTAATATTCCATCACAGGCAGATAAGACAGAAGATATCGATATGTTAACAATGGTAAAACAATATATCAAAGAAAAGTATCATAAACCTGGAAATGTTTATCTAGGACTAGTTCATAGATTAGATCGACCAGTTCGGTGGCATTATGATTTTTGCTAAAACTTCCAAAGCAGCTTCAAGGCTGAGTGATCAAGTACGACAAAAAGTTTTTAAGAAAAGATATTTAGCTGTAGTAGATGGTAAAATTGATGTCAAGCAAGGAGGTTTAGAGGATTACTTATATAAAGATGAAAGAAATAATATCAGCAAAGTAGTAAATAAAGACAAGAAAAATGCTAAACTAGCTAAGCTTGATTACAAAGTTTTGAAATACAATGAAATAAAAAACTTAAGTTTAATAGAAGTTGATTTACATACTGGACGACATCATCAAATAAGAGTGCAGTTATCTCATTTTGAGCATAGTATTTTTGGAGACCAAAAATATGGAACAAGAGGGCAAGGAAAACAAATTGCATTATGGGCTTATCAGCTTACGATTGTGCATCCAATTACTAAACAGGAAATGACTTTTAAGGACTTACCAGAGCCAATAAGAACATGGTGTATTTTAAAAGAAAAATAAAAAAACAAATCTTTTCTAGGAAATTTCAAAAAGTATTTGCATTTTGGAAAAATTTGTGTTACAATATCGAAGTAAAAAAAAGAGAGAAACCGTAGGGAGGAAAAAATAAATGGAACTAGCAAAAAACATACTAATTGTAATTTACTTTATAGTAGCAATTGCTTTAATCATACTAGCATCGATACAATCCAAAGAAGATGCGGGACTATCATCAACTATAACAGGTTCATCTACAAATAACTTTTTTGAAAAAAACAAAGGAAGAACCAAAGAAGGAAAGCAAAAAAGATGGATCATTATATTAACAGTAGTATTTGCAATATTAACAATCATATTAGGAATAGTATATATGGCAAAATAATAGTAAAAAGGGCGGTTTTTATTTAAAAACTTGCTCTTTTTTCGAAAACGGGATTTGGGGACGTTCCTTAAAATCCCTGTTTCAGGAAATAGGGGACACTCTTCTTATAAAATTAGAGCAAGGACTGTCCCTTAATTCCTAAAAGTGGGATTTTAAGGAACGTCCCCAAATCCCTCTAAAGAAAGGAATAAAAAGAATGGAAGAACAAGAGCAAAAAATCTTAGAGCTTATGAAAGATAAAGACTATGTACCAATGAAGGCAAAAGAAATTGCGATTATTATGAGAGTACCAAAAAAAGAGTACAGAGATTTTTTAGAAGTGCTTGGAAATTTGGAACTAAATTTTAAAATACAAAAAAATAGAAAAAATAGATATCGATTAGTAGAAAAAACTTATTATGATGGTATTTATCGAAAAAATCAAAAAGGATTTGGCTTTGTAAGATTAGAAGATCATGAAGACGAAATCTACATTGCAAAAGAAAATTCATTAAATGCTTTAAATGGAGACAGAGTATTAATTGAAATTTTAGAAGAAGAAAATAAAGTAAAAAGTGCAGAAGGTAAAGTAGTAAAAATTTTAAAACACGAAAAAGATACCATAGTAGGTATTTTTCAAAATAACAAAAACTTTGGATTTGTGGTACCAGATGATAGAAACTTTGGAACTGATATTTTTATTTCTAAAAAAGACATGGGAAAAGCAAGAAACAATCATAAAGTTTTAGTAAAAATAACTAAATATCCACGGACAAGGGAAAAAAGCAGAAGGAAAAATTATAGAAGTATTAGGAAATGTCAATGAAGCAGGAGTAGACATGTTATCACTTATTAAAGAATATAACTTGCCATCTACATTTCCAGAACCAGTTGTGCAAGAAGCAAAGCATTTTGCAAACAAAGTAGATAAAAAAGATATTCCGAATCGAGTAGATTTTCGAAACAGAGAAATCTTTACAATCGATGGAGAAGATGCAAAAGACTTAGATGATGCTGTTCGTGTAGAAAAATTAGAAAATGGAAATTACAAATTAGAAGTACACATTGCTGATGTGAGTTTTTATGTGAAAGAAAATAGTTTGTTAGACCAAGAGGCTTTAATTCGTGGTACGAGTATTTATATGCTAGGAAGAGTAATTCCCATGCTTCCAAGAGAATTATCTAATGGAATTTGTAGCTTAAATGCTGGAGAAGACCGATTTACTATGTCTTGTATCATGGAAATAGACGAAAAAGGAAAGGTAGTTACTTCTGAAATTGTAAAAGGAATTATTAACGTAAAAGAAAGAATGACTTATACAGATGTACAAGCGATAATTAGTAATTCGAATCCACAAACTGTTAAGAAATATAAACCATATCTTTCACACTTTAAATTAATGGAAGAATTGGCGAATATTTTAAAAAATAAAAGAAAAGAACAAGGATATTTAAATTTAGACATTCCAGAAAGTAAGATTGACTTGGATATGGATGGAAAAGTAACCAATATTTCCAAATATGAAACTAGTTTTGCTCATGAAATAATTGAACAATTCATGTTAATAGCAAACGAAACGATAGCAGAAAAGTTTTTCTGGTTAGAAGCACCTTTTATTTACCGTGTACATGAAAATCCAGATTTAGAGAAAATTCAAGAGTTAAATAAATTTTTATTTAATTTTAATATGAAAATAAAGATAAGTCAAGATAATATTTATCCAAAAGAATTTGCTAAAATCTTAGAAGAAATAAAAGGAAAAGAAGAAGAAAAAGTCGTTTCTAATTTAGTATTAAGAACATTAAAAGTAGCAAGATATGAAGCAAAAAATCAAGGTCACTTTGGAATTGCCAGTAAATATTATTGTCATTTTACTTCTCCTATTAGAAGATATCCAGACTTGTTTATCCATAGAATGATTTCGAAATACTTAGAAGAAAATTATGACGTTCCAGAAAACTGGATAGAAGAACAAAAAACACAAGCAGAAGAACGAGCAAAACAATCTTCAGAAAGAGAAAAAATGGCAACAAAAGTAGAAAGAGAAGCGGAGGATTTAAAAAAGGCAGAATATATGGAAAAAAGAATAGGAGAAGAATACGAAGGAATCGTATCATCTGTTACTTCATTTGGGATTTTTGTAGAATTAGAAAATACAGTAGAAGGTTTAATCCGATTTGATGACTTAGGAGATGAATATTTTATCTATGATGAAGATAGAAAGCGATTAATAGGAGAAAGAACCAACAAAACCTATAAGATTGGAGATAAAGTAAAAATACGAGTAAAAAAAGCAAGCAAAATATTAAGACAAATTGACTTTGAAATAGCTTAAAAAGGAGGAAAAATGGAAAGAATAGGAACAAAACAAGAAGGAGTAGAATATAAAAAAAGAACGGCAGCATATGCTATTATAGAGCGAAAAGAAGATAATAAAGTGGCAATTGCTAAAGCCAACGGATATTTTTTCTTTTTTGGAGGAGGAATAGAAGGAAAAGAAACACCAATCGAAGCATTAAAAAGAGAATTACTAGAAGAAACTGGTTATCGAATTAAGAATATTCAATACTTTGATAAGCTTACTGCTTGGGCTGATGGAATAGAAAAAGGTCCACTAGATATAACAGCAACTTTTTATACAGCACAATTGGACGAAAAAGTAAGAGAACCAATTGAAAAAGACCATGAAATCTTATGGGTAGATGCCATGGAATATAAGGATAAAATATATAATGAGTATCAAAGATATATATTAGAAAAATTTAATACATCCAAACAATAATGTTAGAAAAAATAACAACAAGAGCGGAACAGGTGATAATTGCGATTCCACCTGTTCTATTTTTTATGGTGTTTATTTCATACAAAGCATAACCAGTAACTTTTAGAAAAATATAAATACTAATAATTAAAAATAAAATATGGTAAATAATATTGAACAAATTGTTTCCTCCTTTTTAGGTTTCAGTAATTAACATGCCGAGATTTTATGGATGTGTCTACATGGACTTCAAAAAATGAATTTTGGTAGTTATCAGTCCAGTTATAGATGTCAAAATCTTGGGTTGTAAAGAAATTGTTTAAAGCAAATTTACCAAATCCATTAATGTCAGATTTGAATTCTTTTGCTGTTTTGTATAAGTAATCAGAAAGCACTGATTCTAAATACTTGCTACAAGTTTCAGAGATTTGATTTAATATTTCTGGTTCTAGATATTTAGAGTCATTTGACATAGAGTAAATTCGACCACTAAAGGCAGTTTTTAGTTTGATGTAAGGCGAGTTAGAAGAACTATCTACTGTGATGGAAGTGGATTTTTCTGGAGTTAGATAAATATCAATATAGTTATTGGTATCATTAGGGTCTGCAATGGATACCAAGAAACGGTCAACTTGATTTTTAATGATTAAAAAAGCAGTAGTTTCTAAGGCACAAAGTTCTCCTACTAAAGCATCATCTTTAAAGGCAGCGATACCAATGTTTTCAGAACCATTTTCTCCTTCAATAGGAGTTTGATTTGCTTTCACATTATAATTTTCTTGAATATGATTATTTCCTTGATTTTCAGGTTTTTCGCTAGAAAGACCTCCTAAAATAGCAACAGGCTCACAAGTTTTACAAATTAGGCTGTTAAAAAAATCACCGATGGTGGCATCTGGTTTGAAACCACTATATTTGCTAGAGTTTGTAAAAATTTCATAGTATTTAGAAAGTAAGTTTTCAAGTTCAGGAGAAGTTTGTTCCATATAATATTTAGCATTACATTTACTAACTACAATATTAGCAGAAGGTCTTACTTGCGTATTGTTAATTAAAGTATATATCTCTTCTGAAATTCCAGAATAAGCAAACTCTTCTGAAAATATAATTACTTTACAATGAGATAAATTAAGTTCTTTTCCCATATAACTATTCATTAAATTAAAAGCAGTACTAAGTGACGGAGCTTCTACTGAATCCATAATGGTGGGTGTTTTTTCAGAAGCTCCAGACTCTGTTGTTTTTGTAGTCGTAGAAAATTGAAAACTTACCTTTAAATTATTATCATTTCCTTTATCAATACCAATAGCAAGAACATATGCTAAATTATCAATGCTAAGAGATAAGTATGAACTAGAAAACGCAATAATAAAAACAACAATTAAAAGAAAAATAAAAAGATTTCGTATTATTTTATTCAAACTATTTCCTCCTTAGCATTGTGATTGATTTTTTTTTGTTTCTTTTTCATTAGATTAGCTAAAATTAAAATACTAATACTGAAACAAAAGGTAATACCTAAAACTAAATAAGGATAGATTTCTGTTTCAAACTTAGAAGAAATGGCATAGTTTTTTGGTAACAAAGTAATTGCTAAA
>CATOLW010000011.1 GCA_951800935.1 uncultured Clostridium sp. | reverse complement strand
GACATAGATCAAAAAGCACTAGAAGATACTTCTGACCTTTTATAAAATATATTGTTAGGAATTGCTATGGTTGTAGCTGTAATTGTAGGACTGATTATAGGAATAAGATTCATGGTATCAGGAGTAGATGAGAAGGCTAAAATAAAAGAAGAATTAATGCCTTATGTGATAGGATGTTTTATCATATTTGGAGCTTTTGGTATCTGGAAAATAATCGTAAGCATACTATCTAGTTGGTAAGGAGGAATTAGCATGAAAAAAAGTAGCAAAATCATAACTATGATTTTAATAATTATAACTATTTTAATGTTTACAACAGTAGCCTATGGATATGGAGTTAAAGATTTAACAGGAAGCCAAACACGGAATTGGAAATTTAGAATTAAAAAGTGCAGGAAATAAAGCTATTACAATACTTACTACAATTGGAATGGTGCTTTCCGTAATTGTACTAATTGTATTAGGCGTTAAATATATGATGGGAAGTGTGGAAGAAAAAGCAGAATACAAGAAAACCTTAATGCCATATGTAATTGGAGCAGGACTAGTATTTGCAGCATCGTCAATTGCACAAATTATATATGATCTTGCAATTAAATTATAATTGTAGTATAATAGTGTTAGAGTTGTTATTAATATTCTCTGTTTAGAGATTGAAATAAATTAAGATAAAGTAAAGGAGGAAGAAGATATGAAAAAAGCATTAAAAGTAGCAACTATTGTATTAATGATAGTAATGATGTTAACAATATCAACCAATGTATTGGCAGTAGCAACTACAAGTACAAAACCAGGAGAAATGCTAGGAAGTGCAGACGTAGATACACAAGGAATAACCGATATTGGTAATAAAGTTATTACAATAATAACAACAATTGGAATTGTCGTTTCCGTTATTGTCTTAGTTGTATTAGGTATTAAATATATGATGGGAAGTGCAGAAGAAAAAGCAGAATACAAGAAAACCTTAATGCCATATGTAATTGGAGCAGGACTAGTATTTGCAGCATCATCTATTGCACAAATTGTTTACTCATTTATGGAAAAAGTATAATCAAAATATAAAATCAAAAACCCAAGAGATAACATTAGTTATCTCTTATTTTTATATTACAATATTACAAAAACATTACAAATTCATTAAAAAACAAAAAAATCCCCAAAATACTTACAATTATCTACTTTTTGTGATATAATATATGATAGTTACAACTGTGTTTATATTATCCACATAACAAAGGAGGAAAAATAATGAGAACCTATGAAATACCAAGAGATTACAAAGGGGAAAGTAGAATCTTATATATCTTTTCTATGAAAGCATTAATTTATACAGCAATTGGAGTGGTACCAGGGCTTGTTTTCTATTTTATTTTTAACTTATTTGGGGCAACAGTACCAGGAATTATAGCTACTATAATTTGTGGTGGTATTGGATTTGCCATAGGAACTTTTAAAATTCCAGACACAAGAAAATTTAAACTAACTGAAAAAACAGGTGGAGAAAGTATAGACGATGTCATAAAAAGAGCCATTAAATTCAAACAAAAGAAAAATAGAATCTATGTATATATGAAGGAGGAAACAAAAGATGAGTAGTAATCAAATGACCAGCCTATTAACTACAATTTTATTTATCATGATAGGAGTGTTAGTTTTACTTTCTATTGTATACATAGTATTAAAAATGCAAGAAAATAAAGGGAAGAAAAAAGGAAAAGGTGACATAACGGTTCAAACTAAAACAACAAACACTAGAGGAGAAACAAATACACCAATTCAATATAGTAAAAAATCTATTTTCTCTTTTATGAAATTTGATAAAATAGAAGATGATATGATTGTAAGAAAAAATGGAACTAAGTTTTTGATGGTAGTAGAATGCCAAGGAATTAACTATGACTTAATGTCAAACATTGAAAAAAACAGTATTGAACAAGGTTTTTTACAATTTCTAAACACCCTAAAACATCCAATTCAAATTTATACACAAACTAGAACAGTTAACTTAGGAAGTAGTTTAGCATCTTACAAAGAACGTTTAAAAGCAATAGAAAACCGATTAGTTACTAAACAAATGGAATACAATAGTAAAATAAATTCTAGACAATATACAGAAGCACAATTAGCCAAAGAGAAGTTAGAAGTATTAAAAGAAAGAAACTTATATGAATATGGAAGAGACATTATTAATAATACAGAAAAAATGAATCTAAACAAAAACATTTTAAGAAGACATTACTATATTATCATATCTTATACACCAGAAGAAGTAAACAACCAAAACATAGAAAAGTCAGAAGTAAGAGATATAGCCTTTAATGAACTTTATACCAAATGTCAATCTGCCATAGCATCCTTAGCAGTTTGTGGAATCCATAGCAAAATCTTAAACTCAAATGAATTAGCCGAATTATTATACATGGCTTATAACAGAGATGATGCAGATATTTATCAGTTAGACCAAGCTTTAAATGCAAAATATGATGAACTATATGTAACAGCACAAGATGTATTAGATAAAAGAATGAAAGCACTAGACCAAAAAATAGAAGAAGAAGCGATTAAAAAAGCAAATGAAAAATTAACACAAGCGGTACAAGAAAGAGAAAAAGAAAGAGAAGTACGTAAAAAAGAACAAGACATGCAAGCATTAATTCGTCAAATGGCAAAAATGTTAATCGACGAAAACGAAGAACTAGTAGGAACAGAAATTGCTAAGAAAGCAAAAGATAAAATAGATGAAGAAGACAAAGGAAAAGGAGGAGAAGGAAATGAGGAAAAACAAACAAAAACAACAACCAGAAGAAAGAAGACATCTTGAAGAAAATAAAGAAACCTTTTTACAAGGTCAAACCATAAAAGACTTAATTGCACCTTCTGGAGTAGATGTATCTAACATTGACCACTTAGAAATTATATCGAGCACTAAAAGATATGCAAGAAGTTTCTTTGTTTCTAGTCTTCCTAGAATGTGTACCTTTCCAGAACTATTTAGGGACTTATACCTATTCGGAGATGTAAATACCTCTATCTATATTAACCCAATCAAAGAAGAAAGATCACAAAATGAACTAAATAGAGTTATCAACGAATTAGAAACCGAAAGAATTGTAGCAGCAGATAAAGGAAACATCAATCGTGAAAGTACCATTGCTCAAAAAAGATTCGAAGCAGAGCAATTAAGAGATGAAATAGCTGCAGGATTTAATAAATTATACGAAGCATCTATTGTATCTACTTTATTTGCGTATAACTTAGCAGACTTAGATAGATTTTCAAAAATGTTAGCAACTGAGATGTCCAAAACTTTGGTAGGAATTAAAACAGCTTGGGGAATTCAAGAAGAAGCTTTCCAATCCAATTTACCATTAATGGAAGACCAAGTACAAAAATTACATACTTTTGATAGAAATTCCATGGGAACAGTATTTCCTTTTACCACTTCAGAAATAGGACATCCAACAGGAGTACCATTAGGATTTAACAAACAAACAGGAACACCAATTCTTTTTGATAATTTTCACAGTTCACTTACAAATTACAACATGGTAATCTTTGCAAAATCTGGTGCAGGTAAATCTGTTACCATGAAAACGCTAGTTTCTAGGTCATCTGTATTAATGGGAATTGAAAGTTTAGCACTAGATGCTGAAGGGGAATACACCATAGTGGCAGAAAGCTTAGGAGGCATTAATGTTGTTATTAGCCCAACATCGAAAACGGTTATTAATATCTTTGATATTGAAACAGAAACGATAAAAGATGAAATTACAGGAAAAGAAAGAATGATATTAGGAATTGAAAACAAAGTAGAAGACGTAACGCAAGGATTACTTACTATGGCAAAAGGAAGCACAAGAAGTTCAGAAGTAAATGAACTAACGAAGCAAATTATTGCAGAGTCTGTGGCAGAAGAATATGCGGCCTTAGGAATTACAAGTAATCCAAACAGCTTATATAAAAGTAATGAAGGAAACTTAGCAAATGGAAGCTTACTAACAAAACGTAAGAAAAATATGCCAACGATTGGTAGTTGGTATAGAAGAATCCAAGCAAAAGCACAAGAAAATGAAAATCCAGATTATCAATATCATTACAGTTATTTGCTAAAAGTTATGAAACAATACATAAGAGAATATGATGGACAAATGGCATACTTTGATGGACAATCCACTTTTGATTTGTTAGATGGGGCGCCATTTATCAACTTAGATATTTCTGGGTTAGAGGAAAGATTTGCAAGACCATTGGCACAACAAATATTGCTTTCTTGGATTTGGGAAAAATTTGTTAAGAAAAACAGTGAAGATAAAAGTAAAGCAGCAAAGAAAAGAGTACTAGTGGATGAGGCATGGATGTTACTTCCTTATCCAGAAGCGGTAGATTTCTTGAACAAAATGGCAAGACGTGCTAGAAAAAGAAATGTATCATTAGCTATTATTTCACAAAGATTCCAAGACTTTTATGAAAAACAAGAGGCACAAGCTGTTTTAACATCTTCTGATACAAAACTATTTTTAGCACAAGATAAATCAGAAATTGCTTATTTAAAAGAAGTATTTAAACTTTCCGAAGGAGAAGCAAACTTTTTAGTAACTTGCCAAAGAGGAGAAGGGTTATTAAAAGTAGGAGCAGATACAGCAATTTTAAAAATTGTACCAACGAAAAAAGAGTTTGAGTTTGTAGAAACAAACTTAAACCAATTAGCGAAAAAAAGAACGAACTAACTTGAGGGAGGTTAATACCTTATGAATATTTTTACCAATAAAAGTATATGGAAAAAAATTGTAATTGCATTATTAATTGTTTTATCATTCCAAATTATGGTTATGCCACCAGTTCATGCAGATGTAGTGGAATTTGGTGGAAAGCTAATTAGTCCCATCTTATCTTTAGTAGTAAGTTTAAGCGATGGAATTATGGACGTAATTGGAAGGACCATTATGGGGGCTAATTCCAGTTTAATTGAAGTTAATATGGGAAGTGAGATTTGGGATAAACTAGGACCAATACTAATAGGTGTTTTTGCAGCTGTTGCAACTTTAGGGTTGGCTGTTGTTGCAGCAGCTTCTGTTGGTTTAACAGTTACAGCAACTCTTGGTGTTGGAACCATTATTGCAAGTATTGCAACAGGAGTCTATGTAGGAACGTGGTATGACCATGAAGTAATGCCAGATGATTTATATTTACCAATGTATACTTATAGTGCAGAGGAAATCTTTAAAGGAAATATCATGTTATTTGATGTTAATTTCTTTGAAACAGATAAAAAAGAAATTTATGCGAAAGCATCCGATGGAACAGAATTAAAAGTAAGTGATTATAAAGATGAAAGTGCTTTGCAGGAAGAAGTAAAAAAACATGGAAATTCAATATCTTCAGGAGGAACTACAACGAAGGCAGAAGATGCAGCTGGAAAACAAGAAGGGGTAATCCAATATTATTACTGGAAAGATTACAATCATTTAGATGCGAATGGTAATCCAACAGAAGTAAAAACCTCTAACCAAAATTCTGCTTTAATGCTAAGAAAAATAGTGAGTTCGTGGTATAATGCGATACGAAATATTTGTATAGTATTAATGTTATCAGTACTAGTATATATTGGAATTAGAATTTTATTAGCAAGTGTTGCATCAGATAAAGCAAAATATATGACAATGCTAAAAGATTGGTTAGTAGGCCTTTGTTTATTATTCTTAATGCACTATATTATGGCATTTTCTGTTATGTTAGTAGAAAAATTAACAGATGTAGTAAAGACAGCAGTAGGAGCGAATGGATATATATTAGTATTAGAAGATGAAGAAGGAGAAAATGGACCTTTGTGTGAAAAAGTAAAGGAACTAGGACAAGCTGATGCAATCCAAAAAGGACCAGATGGAAAAACCTATATAAATTGGCCAACAAATCTAATGGGAGATTTAAGAATTCGTCTGCAAATGGAAGAATATGGAGCACAATATATAGGATTATGTATTTGCTTTGTTATGCTTTGTCTATTTACTTTATACTTTACGATCATTTATTTAAAAAGGGTTTTACATATTGCCTTTTTAACTATTATAGCACCTATGGTAGCACTTACTTATTGTATTGATAAACTAAACGATGGAAAAGCACAAGGATTTGATAAATGGTTAAAAGAATATATTTTTAACTTATTAATTCAACCAATGCATTTATTGTTATATTATATTTTAGTTAGTTCTGTGTTTGAACTAGCAGGAAAAAATGTTATTTATAGCATTGTAGCATTAGGATTCATGTTACCAGCAGAAAAAATGTTACGTACTCTATTTGGCTTTGAAAAAGCAAGTACAGCTCCTGGAATGGGACCTGCAGGTGCAATGATGGCATCTACTGCATTGAATCATTTACTAAACAGAGGGAAAAAGAATCAACAAGGAAAAGATGGTGGTTCAGGGAAAGGAGAGTCTGACTCTGATTCAGGAAGAGTACCAAATGCAATTGACGCAGGAAATCCAATGAATGGGTTCTTAAATGAAGATCCAAATCAACAGATGGCAGATACATATGATGAACAATTTGGAACTAGTGATTATGATCCAGCAGAGGCTGAAGCAATGAGAAATGAAGCACGAGGACAAGATAGTGGTGGTATGCAATATTCAAATGAGGACCTTGAATCAATAGCAAGAGATACTTTAGGTGGGGATGCATCAGATGCAGAGGTAGCAGAATTTTTAAAAGATAATTATGGAATAGGAGAATCACAACCAACAACTTCGCAATCTACAACAAATAGTTCTTCAACAGGAAGTAGGTCTTCAATGGGAAGAAGAATTATAAGAGGTTTTGATGCAAGTTGGGCGGCACAAAAAGCAGCCATAAGAATGACACCACAAAAAATAAAAGACAGAATACAAAATTCACATCCATTAAAAGCAGCAGGAAAAGCAGCAGCAGGAATTGGATTAGGAGCAGCAGCAGGAGCTGTGGGATTAGGAATTGCAGCAACAACAGGAGACCCTGGAAACATTGCCAAACTTGGTGGAGGATTAGCAGCAGCAGGATATGCAGTTGGCTCTGGAAAAGCAGGAAGTATTAAATCGCCAATGGATGATGAAACAGTAAAAGCTGTATATGATAATACTTACAACAAAGGTAAATACAAAGAAGATGCGATGCAAGATTATATTGATAACTATAAAAAGAATGAAAAATATAGAAATTATTTAGAAAGAAAATTTGATGCAAAAACGGCAAAAGAAATGATAGAAGGTGGAGAAGTAGAAGAATACTTAAGAAATAATATTACAGACATAAAAGATATGGCAGCAATGCACAAATTACAAAAAGATGGAGTGGTAAAAAATAGAAAACAAGCAATTGGAATTGCACAATTAAGTCAAATGGTAGGATCTGATACCAACAATATGGATGGAGTTGCTCGTAGTAGATGGGAAGGAAGATTTGGAGACATGAGCGGAATCCAAGATAAAGACAGAAGAAGTAAATTTGCAAAACAAAGATTGGCAGAAGTGGATAAATTTTATGACTATAAGAAATAGAAAAAAAGCGGGGGAATAATTATGAATCTGATACGATACTATCATCAAAATGAAAAAAAAGTAAAAGGGATTTTAATAATTATTATCTCTGCTTTTGTGTTATTACATTTAGTTAACTATTGGTACAAAAAAAGTGATGAAAATCAGACAATAACACAAAATGAAACACAAGCAAAAATAGAAACAAATAGTGTACAATTAACAACCAATCAATCAGTAATAACAGGAGAAAAAATAGGAAAAGACCAATTAGAAACAGCAACCAAAACAATTGATAATTTTATTTCCTATTGTAATAATCAAGAATTAGAAAAAGCGTATGACTTATTAACAGAGGAATGTAAAACACAAATTTATAGCACATTAGAAATATTTAAGCAAGCTTATTATGACAATGTATTTAATGGGGAGAAAAAAACATGCACAGTAGAAAATTGGACAGGAGATACCTATAAAATAAGAATTATAAGTGATTTATTAGCAACTGGAAAGAAAGCAGAAGATACTAGACAAGATTATGTTACTATAAAAAAAGTAAATGGAGAAGAAAAATTAAATATAAATAGTTATGTAGGACAAAAAGAAATACAACAAACTACAGAAAAAGATAACATAATTATGGAAGTGTTAAATAAAAATACTTATATGCAATATGAAGAATACACGATAAAAGTTACGAATAATAAAGAAAGTGATATTATACTAGATACTAGAACAGAGGCAAAAACATTATACTTACAAGATAAAAATGGTATGAAGTATTCTTCTTATAGTCATGAATTAACTAAACCAATGCTAACCATTCCTTCACGGACAAACAAAAGAAGTAACGATTAAATTTTATAGTTCTTATAGCACAACGAAGAAAATTGAACAGATAGTTTTTTCTGACATGTTAGAATATGTTGGACAAGGTAGTGAAACAATAGAATTTAAAGCTAAAGTATAAAGGAAGTAAAAACAGAGCAAGAATCGAGGTGAGAAGTAGATGGACCAAGCAAAAGAAGCAATAAAGGAACTAGGAAAAAAGATAAAAAGGCATTATAAAAGGGTATTCAAATTAATTATTATACTAATATTTATATTTATACTAATATTACCAGGTGCAGTGTATTATATTACAGTAGATGATGGAACTTACAAAGAAGACGATTGGAGTAGTACTCCTTATGGGGCAAGTCAATACAAAAATGGTATTACAGTAGATGCAGAGGGAAACTTGAAAAATGGTATGACAGCACAAGAATTATGGGATAAGATGCTAGAGAACAAAAGTAGGGTAGATGAATATTTAGATAGTCCTGAAGAATTAGGAAGACTAATGAGAGCAGAAATTGTAACTAAATATCCAGATACGAGACCAAATCCAGATGAAGAAATTGATTGGGATGAATTAATTAAAAATCCGGATATCATGCAAGGAATTATTAAATTTAAAAGAGCAGAAAGTAATGGGAATAAAACGACAATGAGATATGTTTCCCCATCTACTTTTCAAGGTTATATAGATACTTATAATAAAACAGGTAGTGAAGAGGCAAAACAAAGTGCGCTACATAGTTTTACCTTAAAAAAAGCAAGCTCAGGAACTACCAATAATAACCCAGATGCAGTAGCAGCAGGAGACGGCGTTATGACAGATATATCACAAATAATCATAGATGCAACAAATCCAAATCGAACTGCCTGGCCAGGGGCACAATTATGTGCAAAATGGGTCGATGATGTTTATGATACTGCAGGAGTAGGAGCTTGTAGACATATTTCTGCTTATGAATCTTTTAAGCATCATGGAATTTCAACTGATATGAGTGCTATTCCAATTGGCGCAGCTGTATATGGAACAGGCTCTGGTTCAACAGGACATTGGGGACATATAGGAATTTATATTGGTAGTGGACAAGTAATCGATAGCCAAAATGGAGGAATAAAAACAAGTAGCATGGAAGACTGGCTTTCTTGGCAAGTAGATGTCATAGATGGAAAGCAACGGATGGCTTGGCTGGGGATGGGAAGACAATAATAGGATAAGAGGAACGACAGATGACCCAAATGCAACAGATACAAGCAAAAAAGAGGAAAAAAAAGATAATAAGAAAGATGACAAAAAGAAGGATGACAAAAAGAAGGATGACAAAAAGAAGGATGACAAAAAGAAAGATGACAAAAAAGAAGAAAATATACAAAAAGCAACAGTAGTTTCAGTAAATGGTGATGGTTATACTGAACTATATACTTCATCAGCAGGAATTACTTATAAACATTTTAAGCAAATTTATGGTTCTTATCGTTATAATCCTTATTGGGATGGAACAATAAATTCATCTGGATGTGGGCCAACTTCTGTATCAATATTAGCAAGTGGACTAACCAATAACAATTATACACCAGCAGACATTGCAAATGAAATGAGAAATGTTTATGGATTTACTTCTTATGTAACATTAAGCCAAGAAATGGAATCATTAGGAATGCCTTGTGAAGTAATCCATAGTCCTTCGGCACAAACGATACAAGACAATTTAAAAAATGGAAAAGTCATGTTAGTTTCTGTCAATAGTGGAACAATCTTTACTGGTGGTAGTCATATTATGGCTATTGTAGATATTAATGAACAAGGACAGGTTTATATTTGCAATCCAAGTAGTTTTTCAAAACAAGGTTGGTATGATGTTAGTGAATTAATGAAAGGTTGTGATTATATTATCACAACAGAAGCAGGAGCAGCAGGGATTGCATCTACAAGTAATTCATCAGCTTATACTGCAGTAGTAGCTACTTGGACACAACAAGATAGAAGTGTTACATCCAATGATCCAGCAGTAGGAAATTATGGAGGCACAACTTATTCTATGACAACCACTAACGTTAATTATGAAGAAATGGTAGATGCTTATACGATGCCTTTTGATATACTATGGGCATTATTAGTAACAGGGGAAGATAAAAAATTTATTTTTGAATTAATTGATTTGATCTATAATAGTGATATACAAATAACGATTCATGATAATTTAACAACCAATACAGATATTGATGAATGGCATTATACCATGAGGCAAAAAGCAGAAGTAGATGCTACTATTTATTCTAGTAGTGCTGGGAAAAGTGCTACTTCAAGAAAACACTGTACACATGACCCTCATGCAGAAGAACATTACATAACAACAAAAAAGGTAGTAACACAAACCAATACCTTAAGTATTGCTTTAACAAAAGCAAATGTATGGATTGTAGATTATGAAAATGAATATACGTATTTAGGTACAGCTGCAGGAGAAACTGCAACTCATACCGTAGAAAAAAGAGATCAAGTATATCCCAATACGCCAACTTCAACAGGAGATAGTTATTCTTGTGAACATATTAATGCTTTAAAAGAAAAAACAGAAGGAAGAGTAGAAACAACTACAACACAATCTACATCTTCTGTTACGACAGAAACAAAAACAGAGCCAATTCAAACAACAGAAAGAATAAAAGTTGAGTATTATAACAAATATGTTAACATATTTGATAAGATAAGTAATCAAATTACTACTCAAAAATATATTTCAGGAGTATCAAAATTAGAAGAAAAGACAGACAAAAAGGCAAAAGAACCAAATTTTGTAACAATATTTAGAAAAAGTAAATATAAAAACAATAAAAGAAAAATTAAAGATGCAGCAAGATGGTTATTTGAAATTATAGAAAATAATGAAAATATTGCAGATTATTGGCCAGACCTAATCAGATATCTATTATATAAAGCAACAGGACATGTATATAATGAAATTGATGAATTCGATTTTGATATATTCAAACCAGGAAGCTTTAAGAAAATTGGTGGCGGAGGAAATTTGGGCATAGATGCACTTACCAAAACCAATTTATCCAAAGAAGAATTTGTAGCATTAGTACAAGGCTATTCAGCGGCAATTAGTAAAGGAGCAAGAACACAAGAGTTTAGAGACAATGCAAGTGTTGTTTATGAAGTATGTGTTGCTAATAACATTAATCCTGTATTTTGTGCAGCACAAGCATGGAGAGAACAAAATTGGGATGACCCAAACACATCACCACACAATTATTGGGGAATTGCCGTTTACAATGGACAAAACTATGGTAGTTCTTGGGGAACTATGGAAGAAGCGGTACAGGCTTATTGTGATCAGATTAATTCACAAGCAACGATGAGTATTTATATAGAAAAAGCACAAAGATATGCAACTGTAGATAATCGTTTTAAGGGTGATATGTCTACCATTTATGATGTATTCTCAGCCTATGCATATATTGGCGATGGACATACTTTAGCAGAAGAAGCCAATTATGTAGGAGATTATATTGATTCATTATCAGGAATCGCAGCACAAATCTTTGGACAAGGAATTATGTAAAAAAACAAGGAGAAAGGGAAAAAATGAAAAAGTTAAAAAAATGTATAATTATACTTAGTATTAGCATTATGGCAGTGATTGTTTTATTCATACTAATGCAATTAAAACAAGAAAAACAATTAGATAATAAGATAGAAGACAAAAACATAGAAATACCAGCAATTAGTAAAACAATCGATGACAATCAATTTTATAGGGTAAATCAATGTATAAAAACTTATTTAGAAGAAATAGAATTAGAAAATGCTGAGATTTCCCTTTCTCTTTTAGATGAAACTTATATAAAAGAAAATCAAATAGACTCAAATAATATAGAAAATTATGTATCCAAATATAAGGAAAAAGAATCTTATCGAACAAAAGAAATGTACGAGCAAACAGAAGAAAATTATACTACATATTGGGTAAAAGCAAGAATTGACCAAAAAGATACTTTTTTCCAAGTAGCAATAGATGAAAACAATCAAACTTTTTCTATCATGCCAATCACACAAAAACAATACCAAAAGGCAATAAACCAAAAAGAATCAGAAAATAATTCTAGAAAAAAAGAAATCAACAAAAAAGTTTATAATGTAGTGGCTAATCAAAAGTTATCAGAAGATAAAATAGCAAAATTATATTATGACGACTTTTTAAAAACTATGCTTTATGACCAAGAAGAAGCCTATCAACTATTAGATACTGACTATCGAGAAAAACGATTTCAAACAGAAGAAAGTTTTAAAAATTATATAGAAGAAAATAGAGAAAAATTAGCACAAATTTATGAAATAGAAACATTAGATGATAGAAGTTATGAAAATTATGATGAATATTACGCTTTAAAGCAAAAGTATCAAGACTTAGGTGTAAAAACCTATTTAAAAGAAGATTATGAAGAATATACAAGATATATTTGTGCAGATATTTATGAAAATTATTATATTTTTTATATTACGATACCAGGTGAATATAAAGTAATTTATGATAATCATACCATTGATTTACCAGAGTTCATTAAAAAATATAATGGTGCGAATAATCAGATAAAAATGGGAATGAATGTAGAAAAATTTTTAGATGCTATTAATACTAAGGACTATACCTATGCTTATGAAGTATTAGCAAAATCATTTAAAGATAATTATTATCCAACACAAGAAGAATTTGAAAATACAATTAAACAAGATTTATTTGAACATAATAATATAGAATATGGACAATATACAGAAGAAGGAAATTTATTAGTATATGAAGTTATCGTAAAAGACCAAACAAACGAAGAAAACAATAAAAAGATGACAATTGTAATGCAATTACAAGAAGGAACTAATTTTGTTATGTCATTTACTATAGAACAATAGGGAGGCATTTAATGATAGAAATAAAAAACGTATGCAAAGCCTATAAAAAGAACGAAAATATTATCCATTCTATGAACTTAGAAGTAAAAGATGGAGAAATCTTTGGCTTCTTGGGGCCAAATGGGGCAGGAAAAACAACTACAATAAAAATGATGGCAGGAATCTTAGATATTGATGAAGGAGATATTACAATTGATGGAAAAAGCATCAGCAAAGAGCCAGTAGAGGCCAAAAAACAAATTGGCTTTGTATCAGACAATCCAGATATATTTTTAAAATTAAAAGGAATCGAATATTTAAACTTTATTGCGGATATTTATGAAATAGAAAA
>CATOLW010000010.1 GCA_951800935.1 uncultured Clostridium sp. | reverse complement strand
CAAATTAGTAATGCTGTATTCGAAAACTATAAAATCGATTTAGAATATAATTTTATCGATATTAATAAAATTTCAAAACAAAAATTATTAGAAAAAGACACCATGTTTGGCTATAGTATGTTTCTTGAAAAAGCAAAAAATTATGAAGAATTAATTGAAAACTTGCAAGTAATAATTAAAACAGCCAAAACCAGAAAAAACTTAAATGAGATGTACAACATGATACGATACTTGTTAGACAAGGTGTTAAACAAAGAAATGCAACTAGAATTACTAGAAAAGATAGAAAGAAAGGTAGGTGAAGGGAATTTGAGTACATTAGCCGAAAGATTAAGAAAAGATTTGTTAAACCAAAGAAAACAAGCAAAAGAAGAAAGAGAAAAAGAAATTGCTGAAAATATGATTCATTTAAAACTAGATGAAAAAATTATATTACAAGCAACAGAAATAAAAAAAGAACAATTAGAAAAAATGAAAAAAGAATTAGCAACAGTTTAAAAATAGAAATAAGTCCTAATTTATTGATAAAAAGATAAAAGGGATTTATTTTTTTAGGGCTTATAAAAAAACTCGGAATGCTGTTATCCCTAGTAAAAATTGAATAAAATAAAGAAAACTACATAGAAAAGTTACAAAAATGTAAAAAAGAAGCAAAGTTAATATTTCCGTATAATAAGAAAATAACAACTAAAAAAACTGATAAAAATAGCTATTTACAAGGAAGAAAAAAGTTCGTACAATAAATTGTAATAGATTAATATTAAATATTTAAGTTATTAATAAAACTAAGGAGGAGCAAGGGGCGCATGAAAAAGATAAAAACAGTAATTTTTATGTTTATGATGATATTAGGTTGTATATTGCTAAAAGGAAATGATTCTTTTGCAGCAACTACGTATAAAGATTGGTCTGAAATGCAAATAATGAACAAGGACTATTCTTATTCAACCATGTTTTTTAGTAATACAACAGAAATAAGAGTTTTAAAAAATGGTGAAAAACTAAATTGGAAGGAAATAAATGGAATTGCGATTCCAGAGATAAAGCTTGAAGAGGGAGAAGAAGCAGTTTTATTGATAACAGATTGTGCAGTTGATAAAGATGGTAAAGCTTCAGATGTAGTGATAAAAATAGACCAGGTAACAAGATGGAGAACAAAACAAGAATGGTCAGAAATTCCAGTTACAATATCATTTGCTCCATTTCAATTTAATAATTCACAAATAGAACCTACAAGAAAAAGTGACTCTAATGGTGGATATGATTATAAAATAGATCCAAATCGAGGAGAATTAATTAATTTTTATTTAAATACTATTTTTGCTAATTGTAGATTTACAATGACATATTATTTAGCAGGTACTTATAACTATAATTCCTATACAGGAGCAGAAAATGGAACGTTAGCTAATATTACAAGTATTAATAATTTTATATATGATTTAGATGTAGCGCCTGTAAAAAAAGATGATGTAATTACATATGGTGATAAATTTTTAGGAAGTAGAGAAGGAATTAGACCTAATATTGGTAATTCTGAAATTTATTATAATAGAAACAGAGATAATACAAGTAGATATGACGTATGGTTAGCAGAAATAGATGGAGGAATTGGATGTGATATATCTAACTTTAATACAAATGGAATTTGGTATAAAAATTCAGCTTTTATTACAACAAACAATATAGCAAATTCTACTTATAGTTTTACCTATGGAGGATGTAGTGCTGGTATCTGGTATAGTTTCATGTCACCTTATCCTTATGAAATGGGAGAAATGAGAAAGGAAGTTAGTAAAACAAGAGTAAAAGAACAAGAAGCATTTACTTATACTCTTTCACAATACATTCCAAACAATTACTATGGTTCCTTAATCAACTTTAATCAGATTTATACAAATATATATGGAAATACACGTTATTATAGTGTTGAAATAGAAGATACATTAAATAGTAACTTATCCATTAATGGAAATATCACTATTACAAATGAAAAAGGACAAAATAAAACCGACTATTTTGATATTAGTGTGGTAGGTAATTTAATTAAGGCTAAAGTAAAAAGTAATAAATTAAATGATGCTGACTTTTATTCTCATAGATATAATGTAAATATTCCTGTTTATATAAAAGCAGGAACAGGCCTTAAACTTACGAATACAAGTGAGATAACAAATCAAGGAACTCTTTCATCTATCTTGGGAAGCTCCACTGGTGGTATGTTTGCAAGGAAGTCTAATATAGTCTCAACTTCTTTATACTATGATGTTACCACCAGCATAACAAATGGAACTATAACACAAGGATCCTCTGTAGATATACATGGAAACAAAGCAATTACTTTTACACCTAATAGTGGATACTATGTAAGTTCTGTAACCATAAATGGAGAAACACAAAACATATCGAATTATTATAATGGTGGAACCATTAACCTTTCCAACATAACAAGAGACTATAATATAGTAGTAAAAACAGAAGCCTATGGCTATACACAAATAACAAAAAAAGATAGCAACACATCAGAAAATGTGCAAGGAGCAGTAATAAGGCTATACTATGACAGTGCATGTACTTCACCAGCAACAGGAAATTTAGTAACCAATGCATCAGGAACAGTTACCTCTCGGACAAATGAGAGCAGGAACTTATTATGCAAAAGAAATTCAAGCACCAAATGGCTATACCTTAAATAGTACAGTACAAAAAGTAATTGTATATCCAGGACAAACAACACAAGTAGTAGTAAGGAATAAACCAAATACAGCTACCATTAATGTTGCGAAACTAGATAACAATACAGGAAAAATCGTTACAAAAGAAAATACTACATTTGCCTTATATGAATGGAATACTAGTAGCAATACATGGGTAAAACCAACTCACATCAATACAAGCACAACAAATGGAACAGCAGCTGATGGAAAAGGCATTATTTTAAAAGAAAAAACAGCAGGAACGAAAGGGACTTATACAACAACCATATATTATAATGTGAAAAACCAAGGGAAATTCAGAATCGTTGAATATGCAAGACCATATGGATATACAACAAGTAATTGGGCAAAAGAAATTCAAATTACGCAAGATGGACAAGTTTTCTCTTATCTTTCAGAAATAAAAAATACACAAGTAAGAGGACAAATTAATTTCAAGAAAAATGACAAAGAAGTAAACTATAAAAATACATCTTATACTGAAAATTTTGCACAAGGAGATGCTACTTTACAAGGTGCAGTTTATGGCCTATATGCAAAAGAAAATATTCTATCACCAGATGATGGTAGAGTATTATACCAAGCAGGACAACAAATAGCAACCAAAACAACAGATAGCAACGGAAAAATAACTTGGGGAAATTTATATTTAGGAAAATATTATGTACAAGAAGTAACAGCATCAATTGGATATTTAAAAGATACAACACAATATGAAATTGATCTACAAAGTTATTATCATACAAACTATTTTAACAAAGGAGACCAAACCACTCAAAACATAGTATATCGTAATACACGGAACAGAGTCACAATATGATAATACAGAACAACGAGTTGTTTCAAAAGAAACCATTAAAAAGCAAAGTTTCCAACTAACAAAATTAAGCTTATCAGATGATTCGACTATGGCAAATCCTTTAGAAGGAGCAGGTTTCAAAATTTATTTGATTAGCGAATTAAGTAAAGTAAAAAATGGAACCATTCAACCAGATGCAAATGGAAACTATAAGGCAGAAGAATTTAGAAACATAGATTTTACAAAAGAACAAACAGCATTGAGTTTCACAAACAATGCCAATGGAGAAAGAATACCAGAATTATTTTCAAATGCAGATGGAATTTTAGTTAGTCCAGAATTAGCTTATGGAAAATATATTATAGTAGAAAGTACCACTCCAATAAATGTCAAAACGATTCATCCATTTATAGTAGAAATACAAGAAGACAGTAGAACAAGCAAGAAAATGGTTTATCCAATCGACAGAGAATTTGAAGCAAGAGTTAAAATTGTAAAAAAAGATGATACGACAGGAGAAACCGTTTTAAAGGCAAATGCATCTTATCGAATATGGGATGTAAACCATAATCAATATGTAGAACAATGGGTAACCTATCCAAATAAAATAAAATATGGAACTGAAAAAAATCCATATACTACAACAGAAGAAGGATATTTGTTAACACCAGATGTTTTAACGCCAGGAGAATATGACTTAATAGAAGTTGCTGCACCAAATGGTTATGTATTAGCAGGACAAGAAGAAAACCCAAAAACCAATATACGATTTACCATTAGTACAAACAATATTTATGAAGTAGATCCAGATTTAGGAACAAGAAATGCAATTATAACAGTAGAACAAAGCAATTCTCCACAAGTAGGAACTATAACAGTTGAAAAGCAAGGTGAATTTTTGAGTGAAGCTTGGGAACAAGAAGATGGTCACCAATTTGAATATACCAAAAGAGCAGTAACAGATGCTAAATTTACTATTTATGCAAAAGAAGATATTTATACACAAGATAACCAAGGAACTATTATTTATCAAAAAGACCAATTAATAAGAGAAGCTGGAACAAATGCAGAAGGAAAAGCTATGTTTGCAAAACTTCCATTAGGAAAATACTATGTAGTAGAGACAAAAGCAGGAGAAGGATTTACATTAAATACGGAAGAAAAAGAAATAGAATTAACTTATGAAGGACAAGAAAAAGCAGTAATTTATAGAGATACACAATATACCAATGAAAGACAAAAAATAGACATTCAAATTACTAAAAAAGATAGAGAGACAGGAACCTTATTACAAGGAGCAGAATTTGGATTATATACAAAAGAAAGTATCCAATATCGAAACAACGAAGGCGATACAAGAATGATAGCAGCGGATAAATTAGTAGCCAAAGCAAGCAGTAACGAAAAGGGAATAGTAACTTTTAGTGATGAAAAATTACCACTTGGAAAATATTACTTAAAAGAATTAAGGGCACCAAAAGGCTATGCAACTAATCCAGAAATAGTAGATGTAGACTGTACTTATGCAGGACAAAATGTAGAAAAAATAGAAAAAGCATTAGAATTTACAAACCAAATTACAAAACTGAAAATAAAAGTAACAGACTATGAAACAGGAGTAGACTTAATAAATACAAAAATTTCGTTAAAAGATGAAGAAGGAAACATAGTAGGTTCTTATACCATAGACAAAAATGGTGAAATCGAAGTAAAAGGATTAGAAGTAGGCAAAAACTATAAAATAGAAGAAGAAAAACAAAGAGATAACTATGTAAAAGACTTACTATTTACAAATGACGTAACAGATTCAGAAGAATTAATAAAGGGAAAAGATATCAATGGAGCAGTAACTTTTACCATAAAAGATAGTCAAGTGCCACAGAAAGTAACTTTAAGTAATATTGCTAAAGTAGGACAATTGGAAATTGAAAAAACAGGAGAAGTGTTAGTAGATGTAGAACAAAGTGAAAAAGGAAATCTTGTATTCAAATATGAAACACAAAAAATTGATACAGCAGTATTTGAAATTTATACAAAAGAAGATATGCTTCATCCAGATGGAAAGCAGGGAATCATAGTAGCAAAAGGAACAAAGGTTGGAGAAGGACAAACAAATGGTGGAATTTTAAGTATAACAAAAATTTCTAGTGAACTAATTGGAACACAATCACAAGTAAATCAAATGTTATTAAATAGAGGATTACCATTAGGAACTTATGAAATAAAAGAAACAAAAGCACCACAAGGATATTACAAAGAAGAACAAACAAAAACAATAAGAGTAGAAGCACAAGAAGATAAAACACCAATAGAAAGCTATGTGGTAACCATAAACAATCAAAGACAATCTACTAATATTGGTAAACCAGCGCCAAGTATTGTAGTAGAAAAGAAAGCAGAAAAAGAAGTATATCAAGTAGGAGAGCAAATTGTTTATACAATTACGGTATCTAATACAGGAAATACTACAATGAAAGACATTAAAGTAAAGGAAACTATGATAAATGGAAAATTCGATGAAATAGAAAATGCAACGCTAATAGATTCGAATACAATGGTAATAAAAAAATTAGAAGCAGGAGAAGTAAAAACATTAAGTTATCGTTATGATTTAACAGAAGAAAACAAAGGTAAGATAGACAACAAAGTAATAGTAACAGGAACACCAATAAAAATTATAACAACACCAGAAGGGGAAGAAACAGAAGAACCTTTAGAACCTGTAATGGATGATACTAAAGAAGAAGTATGGGTAGATCAATTAATCCAAAAAACAGTTAATAAAAAGACATATAAAGCAGGAGATATTGTTGAATATACGTTAATTGTTACGAATCCTTATGATGAAGTAATGGAAGATACCATCATAGAAGACGAAAAAGTATTGGAAAATTCTATTATAAGAACAAGTAAAGAAGGAATTACCGCTGAAAATGGAAAAATAATAGTAGGAAACATTGGAGCAAGAGAAAAAATTGAAATTGTATACCAATATAAAATTCCAGAAAATTATGCAGAAAATACACTTACCAATACTGCTAAGATAAAAGGAACTCTCAATAAAAAACCAATTACATCAGAAGAAGTTACAACAACAGTAGAAGTTAAAAAATCAGGAATAGAAATAACAAAAGAAGCGGAAAAAGAAGTGTATCAAAAAGGTGAAATAGTAAATTACATCATAAAAGTTAGAAATATTGGTACAACTAAACTAAAAGATGTAGAAGTCAAGGAAAACCTATTAAACGGAAAATTCAAAGAAAAAGTAGGAATTACATTAATTGATGACCAAACGATAAAAATAGAAGAATTAGAAATTGGTCAATCCATAGAATTAACCTACCAATATACAGTAGAAAACGAAAAATTAATAGGAGAAAAGATACAAAATAAAGTGGTAGTGACAGGAAAAGGAATGATAGAAAATCCAGAGAACCCAGAACAACCAATAATAGAGGAAGTAGAAGACGAAAGCGAAAAAGAAATTGTTATAAAAGATAAAGACACAAATGAGTCTAAACAATTAGGAGTATATAAAACAGATGAAGAAACAAAAGAAATGATTCAAGGAGCAGTCTTTGGATTATATACAGCAGAAGACATTGTTGGTATAAACAATGAAATCTTAATAGCCAAAGATACGCTAATTGAAAGAGCAACAACCAATCAAGAAGGATATGCTAAATTTACAGCAGACTTACCACTTGGAAAATATTACATACTAGAAATGAAGCCAGCAACAGGTTACATCCAAAATACTACGAAAATAGAAATTGATGCAACTTCTATTTCATCTTCTGAAAAAGAGTATCTAGCAAAATTAGAAATACAAAACAAGAAGACAGAAATCAACATTGAAAAAATCGAAACGATAGGACAAAATGCTGAAGAAGAGGAAAGTTCAGAAACACCAGAAGAAAATAAAAGAAAGCAAATAACAGGAGCTACTCTGCAAATTTTAGAGGAAGATGGAAAAGTAGTAGAAGAATGGACAACAAAAGAAGAACCACATAATATAAAAGGATTAGAAACCAATAAAAAATACATACTACACGAAGAAAAACCTGCTAAAGGATATGTAACAGCAAAAGATATTGAATTTAGCATTAACTTAGATGGTAGCCTAGTAATTGACGATAGCTATCAAGCAAAAGACACAGAAATTCCAACTATCATCATGCAAGATGAAGTTACAAAAATAAAAATTACAATCGTAGATAAAGAAACAAAAGAACCAATTAAAGATGTAGTTGTAGAAATTGTGGATAAAGAAACAGGAGAAGTAGTCTATGAATTTACAACAAATGGAGAAGAACAAATCATAGAAAAAATTCCAATAGGGGACTATGAAATTAGAGAAAAAGACTATCCAAAAGACAAAGGATATGTATCAATTGAAACAGAAGAATTTACAGTAGAAGATATACCAGAAGTACAAGAAAAAGTAATTGAGCAAGACTATACAAAACTAGACATAAGCTTTATCGATGAAATAACTAAGAACTTATTACCAGGAGGAAAACTAGAGCTTAAAGATGGAAAAGGTAAATTAGTGGCAACAATTGATGATACAGGAATACATACCTATATAGAAAGATTACCAGTAGGAGAATACACCATTACTGAGGTAGAAATACCAGAAGGGTATGAACCATTACAAGAAATCAAAATCACCTTAAAAGACACCCCAGAAGTACAATATATAGTAATCGAAAATAAAAGATTACCATTTGACTTACAAGTTGAGAAATATGCCTCAGAAATTTTCGTAAATGGTGTAAAGAAAGCAGGAGCTAATGGAGTAAATCAACTAGTAAAAATAGAGATAGATGGAAAGAAAATAGCAACTCAAAATGTAGAAATTGTATATACCATAAAAGTTACCAATACAGGAGAAGTAGCGGGAAGTGTAGGAGAAATTATTGACAAAATACCATTTGGACTAACCTTTAATGCTAGCAAAAATGAAACTTACTGGGAAGCAAATGGAAACAAAATAACAACAAAAGCTTTTGCAGACAAAAAAATACAACCAAAAGAAAGCATAGAATTAAAAATAGTTTTAGACTGGACAAAAAGCGAATTCAACTTAGGCGAAAAAGAAAATGTAGTTACAATAGGAAATATCACAAACAATCCAGGATTTACAGATAAAGAAGAAAGCAACAACACATCAAAAGCAAGAATAGTATTAGCTGTAAAAACAGGAATTGAAATTGTGTTAACCAAACAAACAATAGCACTTATTTTATTAGAACTAGTCATCATAGGAATCATCATAACCATTGAAATTGCATTTATCAAAAAGAAGAATAAATAATAAAATGTCGCATTGGGGACGTTTCCCTATGCGACATTTTTCATTCTAATGGTAATAAAACAAGAACTCCTTTTGATTGTTTAACATAAAATAACATAGGGGGAATGACAAAATGGAAAAAATACTAGAAATTAAAAATATAAGTAAAAAATATCAAAATAAAGAAGGAGAAGTATTAGCGATTCAAGATATCAACTTAAAAATAAAAAAAGGAGAATTTGTAAGCATAATTGGACCAAGCGGATGTGGAAAATCCACCTTATTATCCGTTATAGCAGGATTAGAAAATAAGACATCAGGGGAAATCTACATAGAAGGAGAAAAAGTAAATGGTATATCACCTAAAATAGGTTATATGTTACAACGAGATTGTTTATTAGAATGGAGAACGATTTTAAGCAACACCATGTTTGGACTAGAAATCAAAGGAAAAAGAGAAAAAGAATCAAAAGCTTATGTAGAAGAATTACTAAAAAAATACGATTTATACGATTTTAAAGACAAATATCCATCTGAGCTATCAGGAGGAATGAGGCAAAGAGTAGCTTTAATTCGAACTTTAGCAGTAAAACCCAAAATCCTACTTTTAGATGAAGCATTTTCTGCTTTAGATTATCAAACTAGAATCATGGTAACGAATGATATATATAATATCCTTCGAAAAGAAGGAATTACTGCTTTAGTCGTAACACATGATATCTCAGAAGGGAGATTCCAAAGTAGACACCAAGTGAAATATGCTTGATAAACGATTTGAATTCAAGTTAAATAAAAAAAAATCACATACTTTATTAATAAAAAATTAGAGAAGTATGTATTTTTTTGTTTAAAATAATTACTCAAATGAAGAATTTTTTTGTTAAATAGTATCAAATTTTTGATAATTTGTAAAGTAACAAAATTTGATAGGTATCAAAATGAGCAAATCATTGAAAACAAAAGAGTTTAGGATATTGATTTGATAGTTTTGTGAGTGGAGGTAAGTAGGCGATAGCGTATGCTATCGAATATCTTACCAAAAGGGACAATTTAGTGATAAACTTATTAATTTTTTTATGATGATAAGGTAGATAAAATTTTGGTATGTCTCTTTATTTTTTTATTTAATTTATGCTATAATCATATTGACTAATAGTAAGTTGTAGGGGAGAATGTTATGAAAAAGAAAGTGTCAATAACAATTATAGTGATTTTTATTATAATAATATCTATAATTTTTTATAGTTTCATTGAAAGCAATGATGATTTTGCACCATATATTAGTAAGGAGTATGATAAAGTTTATGATATACATTCTGACATATATGATTTAGTAGAAATAAAAAGTGAACTAACAGAAATAGCACAAGAATATGAAGAAGGATTAAAACTAACCTTTGTTCAATATGATATAGAAGATAGAAATAAAAAAGCTGAATTTCAGTTTTATAAAGATGATTATAATGGGAAAAATAAAGCTTGTTTGCTTACCATAAATATTGATATTGATGCAAAGAAAACAACTAAAATAAAATATGAAAAAGGACATGGGAAAAGAGTAAGTGGACATTCTAATGAAATTAGCACATTGGAAAAAATATCAGATTATATAAATCAAAATGAAAATATTAAGATTATTGTAACTAGCGAAGATATAATATTATATAAAGATGGAGAAAAAAAAGAAAAGAAAGATTTTATCAAAAATATTACTAATAATATAGAAGAAAATTCTTATATCTATCATGGAATAATAACAGAGATAAGTTCTAATAATATAGTTTTTGAAGAGCCATCAAATAATAAAAAGTATTCAATAGATACAAATAGTGATTTTAAGTTTATAAATGCACGAACAAATGAAGAAATAAATATTGAGGATATAAAAGTTGACTATTACATAGACACATATACTTATGAAGAATCAAAAGTAATTAGTATATTAAGCAATATACAAGGAGAAGAATTAAGAAAAGAGTTAATGAAAAATTTTGTATTAGAAGATCCTCTTTATTTGACAATTTCTCCAATAGGTACAAATATAGAGATAATAAATAATGATAAAGCAATATTGACTATAACTTTTGATGACTTATTACCTAATTATAATACTGATGGTGGAAAGTTTGAAATGAAAGTGGAGATTAATTCAAATACAGTAATAGAATGTAAAGGTGGAATTAATAAAATAGCAGAACTAGAAAATGTAGCATTAGATATTATAAAAATAAAATTAGATAAAAATACTATTGATAATGAAATACCTATAGCTACATATTTTATGTCTAGCAATGGTAATTAAAAAGAACAATTATATAAAATGATAGTGAAAAATTACAATAAGTAGAACAGGTATTGAGTTGAAAATTACTATCCTTTAAGACTAATCGAAACACAAGATAGTAATTTGAAAGGATGATTAGATATGAAAGAGAGAAAAATAATAATTGCTATACTTTGTATTATATTAATAATAGCTGTATTATTAGGAATATTAATCTTTAATAGAGATACACAAATAAATGAAACTGAATTTAAAGAAAATAGTTCCGTTATATATGATAAAGAAGGAAATATTATATATGATACATCTAGGCAAAATGAAATAACAGAAGTTGTAAAAGATGTATATATTCAAGGAGTGGTAGAATTACATCACAATGGATATATATACATATTTAACGGTCAACATTTTGGAGAATTTGGTTTTGAAATGGAAGAATATACAAGAGCAAATATTACTGATAAAAAACAAAAATGCATCGATTATTTTACATTAAAAGAATATGATAGTAGCTATATAGAAGAAGGAGATTTGCTTATTTGTAGTGGAGATTTAAGTAAAAAAGGATATAGTTTTGGAGATAATGATTTTGATCCTAAAAATAATCCTATTACTGTTTTAAAATCAAATGACTACAATAAAATGAAACAAGATGCGTTAAAAGGCAATAGAACATATCCTTCAGTAGTAACCATTGGAGATGCTTATACTGAAGCTGGACATCTATATTTAAAATATAGTTTGGAAGATGATACGCATACTGACACAGGATATAATTATCCATTTGCAGTAAAAGCTTATATAACAGATAATACTCAAATAATAGGAAATTTAGAAAAAGGAAAGAATGTAAAAGTAGAATATGAAAATTTAGATAACCCTTTAGATAAATTAGAACTAAAATCAATAGAAGTAACTGAAGAATAGAAGGAGAAATACAAATAATGCAGTTAATATTATATCCATTAATTATATTTGTAATTGTTTTTTTAGTACAATTAGTTTTTATACTAAAAAAGGCAAAAAATAGTACAAATATAAAAATTGCTATAAAACTTTTTGTAGTGTTAATAATATCAGCAATTATAGGAATTATATCATTTTATGGATTGGGATTTGCTGTTCTTGCAAGTTTACAAGAAGGTAGGTAAAGACATCTATAAAAATTAAAGGAGATTCTATATGAAGGAAAAAGAATGGGATAAAGATTATAAAAAAGTAAAAAAAACAAATAATATACTTTTTCTTGTGATAATGTTTTTTGCTATAATAGTATTTTTCGTAGTTTACTATATTATTACAGATCCGTTTTGGAATGGTAACTATTTCATAGTTGAGTTTGGAGAAAATACAAAGTTAAACCAAGAAGAATATAATAAAATTATACAAATTATGAACACAGAAGATAACATTGAAATTACAAAAATAGCTTATGAAAGACCATTTAGACATGAAGGTGGTTATTATATTTTTTATAAAACAAATGATAGTAGCGAAGAACTTATTTTTCAAGATGTAATAATGAACACAAATACAGATAAAAATTATTTAATGGTAAAGCATATATGTGATAAATATTATAAAAGATGGCAAAATCCGTGGAAGTCTATTGATATAGATTATAGTAGAATAGTAAATTTATAGTTTGTTCTAAGAAAACAAATTAAAGATATATAAAAATTTCTAATATAACACTTACTGATGTAGGTGTTTTTTAATTGGAAGTGATTTTTTGAAAGAATTAGCAATAAAAGAATTATTGCATAGTATGGTTATTTAATGAGAATTATTTTATAGTGTTCGCTTGATTTATGATAAAAAAGTAAGTATAATACTTTAAGAAGATGAGAGAAGCAGAGTGTGGCGGTCGCTATCCTACATAAGAGAGGAGGCGATACATATGTTATTTGACCAAGTTTATTTACTAGTTATATACATACTATTTATTGAACTTGCAATGGTAACTGTTGTCGCTATTGCCTTATTTGTGGCGCTTGTTGTTACAATAAGAAAATTAGACAACAAAAAAAACACATCTCTGCCTGGCCGTTAGAGATGCATATTTAATATAAATTTTTAATGACCGCCACTTCTGTGGTATCTCATCTTTCTATAATTATTATACGAAAAATAATCTAAAAAGTCAATATATTTGGCTTTCTTTTTTATTTTTATGTAATTATATTAAAAAGTGGGGACTATATGGGGACTAACTGGGGACTAATTTAAAAATGTCTCTCATTCGACATAAAAAATATTGGTATTTTCATACCAATAAAAAGTTTAAAAGCCAGCAATCAAGACTATTTCAAGACTACTGACAATATTGGAGCCACTTCCCAGATTCGAACTGGGGACCCCCGCATTACAAGAGATGTGGCTCTGTATATCGTCTTCGTTTTCTTAATTCCTTATATTTACTGATTATATACGATTTTTCTTGATATTTCAATAGTTTTGAGCGATAAAACAAAAAATTATTATAAATTAAAATAAATTAGAAAAAATTATTTAGAATTATTTTAAGTTATGTTTTTGGGTAATAAATGGGGACTAATTTCGCTATTCCCCATTTATTTTTTATATTAATTTAAGGTTTTATATATTTTATGTTACCAAGA
>CATOLW010000009.1 GCA_951800935.1 uncultured Clostridium sp. | reverse complement strand
GAGGAAAAAATCATGGTTGAATTTATACTCAATCATGATTTTTTCCTCCGTCCCCAAAATCACCCAAAATTATTGTTTATACATTTTTTAGTTCTTCAAATCTTTTTACTTTTTGAGTGGTGGTTTTAACAAAAGGCTTAGTTGTAATTGTTATTTTTTTGATATGTTTATAAATTGGTAAGTTTTTATTTATTTTCTTTATTTCTTCCCAAATTATTTGCCTATATTCTTCTTCGTTTTTTTCTCCTAAGTTTTCTTTTATTAGATTTGGTTCATATACAATTTTAGCACATAACATCGTATCTGTTGTGCTTTCTTCCCTTTGATACACTAAACTTTCTAGCAGATATGGTATTTTATTAATTAATTTTTCTATTTCTTGTGGATATACATTTTTTCCATTTCTTAGTACGATAACATCTTTTTTTCTTCCTGTTACAAATAAAAATCCATCTTCATCTATATATCCATAATCTCCTGTTTTAAACCATCCATCTTGTAATACTTTTTTGGTTTCTTCTTCATTGTTGTAATAACCGAAGCATTACACTTGGTCCTTTTACTACAATTTCTCCTATTCCCTCGCTATTTGGTTCTTCTATTTTTACTTCTAGATTGTCTAATACTAAACCTACTGAACCTGGTCTTTTTCTATCATCCGCTTCTGCTGCAATAACAGGAGAAGTTTCAGTTAATCCATAGCCTTGTGTAGAGCTAATTCCTAAGTTATGATAACCAATAATTGTATCTTTATCCATTGGTGCTGCCCCATAAAGAATTGTTCTTAAATGGCCTCCTAAAATACTTTCAAGACTAATGTTTTGCTCCATTGCTTTTTGGATCTTTTTATACATGTTTTCTAATACAACTGGAACCGCTACAAATACAGATATTTTATATTCTTTTAGGTTTTGTTGTATGTATTTTAAGCCATCACAAAAGGCTACTGTTGTTCCCCAATATAATCCAAATAAAAAGGTTATGGTACATTCAAAAGTATGATGAATTGGTAAGAATGATAATAAGGTATCATTTGTATATAGTTTTAGGTAATGGCTAAGGGATTGAATATTCGCACAAATATTATTTTGTGATAACATAACTGCTTTCGGTTCATTTGTGGTTCCTGATGTAAATAGCATAATAGCCATTTTGTTACTATCTATTTCTATCTGATCATATTTTGTATCTCCTTTTTCTAATAGTTCTTCTCCTTCTTTTATTTTTTTAGCTAATTCTCCTTCATCCATATTAATTGTTATTTTTACTTGATTTTCTTCTTTTAATATTTTTTCTACTAGTTCTTTATGTTTGTTTTCGAATATAACAGCTGTTGCTTCACTTCTTTTAATTAATTTTTCTAATTCATTGTCTGGCAGAGCTCTATCTAAAGGAACTACTACCATATTTCCAGTAGTAATCGCTAAATAACTTACACACCATTCATATCGATTGCTACCTACTAGTACTATCTTTTGGTTTCCTAGCCCTTCGTTTAATAATGTTGTACTTAATTTTTTAATGTCTTCTTTAAAGTCTTTATATTTAATTTCTACATATTCTGGTGTTTTGCTCGCTATATCTTTTTTGAATTTGTATACAATATGTTCTGGATTTCCTCTCTTTGCTACTTGTAGTAATTGTTTAAAATTACTTATTTTTTCTTGATTTTCCATTTTCTACCTTCTTTCGTTTTTATTCTATAATAATCTTCTATTTTTTTCAATATTTTTCTTGATTTTTTAATAATATATCTATATAATTTTAGCAAAAGGGAGAATTAATAATGAAAAATAATTTTTTAAACTTAACTAGTCCACAAAAAGCTATTTTAAGTATGGAACAATTTTATCCTAATACCAGTATAAATACAATTACTGGTAAAATATCAATTCATGATAAGGTTGATTTTCCATTATTAAAAAAAGCTATTTTACTTTTTGTAGAAAATACCAATAATATACGTTTTAGGCTTCAAATTGAGCAAGATACCATAACACAATATGAAGAAAAATTTGAGCCTTTTTCCATTGACCATATAAAATTAACAAAAGAAAACGAAGAAGAAACAAGTGATAAAATAGCAAGAAAAGTTTTTGACTTATATCATTCACCACTTTATTATTTTGCCACTTTCGAAAATCCAGATTTAAGCCGGTGGTTTTTTTATTTGCGTTCATCACATAATCTCTGATGCTTGGGCTATGAGTATACTAATTAGCTCTATTATTTCTATTTATTCTAAGCTTTTGAAAAAAGAAACCATCTCTTTTACCGATAATATTTCTTACAATGAATTTGTTACACAAGAAAATGAATATTTACAAAGCTCAAAATTTAAACAAGATGAAGCATTTTGGGACGAACTTTTTCAAGAAAATATTTTTGAAAATTCTTCTTTAAAGCCTACTGTTTCTTCTGCCTCTCCTTGTGTAGCAAATAGAGCTGAGTTTCCATTATCCAAAAAATTAACAAAGAAAATTGTTGATTTTTGTAATAAAATAAAAGTATCTCCTTTTACTTTTCTTTTATTTGTTATGGGAATTTATGAAAGCAAAATTAAACAAACAAACTCTGTTGTTTTATCAGCTCCTATTTTAAATAGAAGTTCAAAAAAAGATAAGCAAACTTTTGGATTGTTTGTTAATAATATGTTATTTAAATTAGATATTCAAGATAATTCTTGTTTTTATGATGCCATTACTGCTCTTAGCAAATCTCAATTTTCTTATTTAAGACATCAAAAATACCCTTTACAAACATTAATTACAAATTTAAAAAATAAATTTAATACCAAAGAAAATATTTATGATACTTCTGTTTCTTACCAAAATGCTAGAACAAACCATTTAGTAGAAAATGTAAGTTATGATTCTCATTGGCTTTTTAGTGGTTTTTCTGCCATACCTTTATTGTTCCATATTTATGATATGGATGATACCAACAGCTTTTCTTTTCTTTATGATTATCAAGAAAGTCAATATCAATATTCTCAAATCAAAGAGATTCATAATCGCTTATTATACATTATGGGTCAAATAATGGAAAATCAAAAAATTTTAATAAAAGATATTGAATTAGTAACAGAAGAAGAAAAAAATAGACTATTAAACGAATTTAATCAAACTATTGTTAAATATGATACTTCCAAAACAATTTTGGATTTGTGGGAAGAACAAGTTTCCCTAAAAGCTAATAAAACTGCTATTATTTGTAAACAAAGACAAGTCTCTTACCAAGAATTAGACCAATTGTCAAATCAATTTGCCTTTATTTTACAACAAGAATATAAAATAAAACCAGGTCATAATATAGCCATTTTATTAGGACGTTCCATTGATTTGATTGTTGCTATCTTAGCTGTTTTAAAATGTGGATGTTCCTATGTTTTAGTTGATCCAGAACATCCAGAAGATAGAAAAAAATACATGATTGAAAATTCCAATTCTCAATTTGTCATTTCTAAGGTGAATTTCAATGCAAAATCTTCTACTTACCAAAAACAAAAAATTTCTTCTCGTGATCCTATGTATTTGCTTTATACTTCTGGTTCTACAGGTTTACCAAAAGCTGTTACTGTAACCCATAGAAATTTTCATAATTATTTAGTTGGAATTTCTAAAGTTGTTGACTATTCTGGCGATAAAACCGTCCTTTCTATGGCTTCCATTTCCTTTGATGTATTTGGTTATGAACTTTGGGTTACCTTATTAAATGGTTTAACTTTAGTTCTTTCAACACGGAGAAGAACAAAATAACTTTATCAAATTAAACGACTTGATTACTAATTATCATGTTAACATTTTATATGGAACACCTAGTAAAATACAATCTTTAATGACTTCTAAAAATGAGTCTCATGATTTTTCTTCTCTTTTAGAAATTGGAATTGGTGGAGAATCTTTTAGTAATTCCTTTTTAAAAGAACTAAGGCAACTAACTTCTGCTAATTTTTACAATATGTATGGACCAACCGAGGCTACTGTTGGTTGTTGTTGTAAAAAAATAGAAAGGTTATCGCAGTTTCTTACCATTGGAAAACCTTTAGCTAATGTTAGGTTCTATGTATTAGATAAAAATTTAAAATTATGCCCTCCTGGCATCAAAGGCGAACTATATATTTCTGGAGATGGTGTAGCAAAAGGCTATTATAACAATAAAGAATTAACTTTAAAGAGCTTTTTACCAGATATATTTGAACCAAGTTTAACGATGTATCGTTCTGGTGATGTAGTTAGTTGGACAAACCAAGGTGAATTAGTCTTTTATGGAAGAAGTGATTCACAAGTAAAAATTAGAGGATATCGAATTGAATTAAGCGAAATTGAAAGGGTTTTAAGCTCCCACCAGTTTATTAGAAGTAGTATTGTAATTAATTATAGCGATAATGGTAGAGATTTTTTATGTGCTTATTATACTTCTGATTTTACCATTCAAAGTTATGAATTAAAATTATTTTTAACCAACAAATTGCCAAATTATATGATTCCTTCTTATTTTATACCAATTTCCACTTTACCTTTAACCGTAAATGGAAAAGTAGATAAAAAGAAATTACCTTCTCCTTTTTCACTTACAAGAAGTGAAAAATATGTACGACCAGAAAATGATTTGCAAAAAAATATTTGTACAGCTTTAGAAGATTGTCTTTTAATCAAAAAACTTAGCATTGAAGAAGATTTTACTAATCTTGGCATTGATTCTTTGACAATTATTAAAGTACAATCACAATTAGCTACTTTAGGTATTACCATACCTACACAATATTTTTATGATTATAGTAATGTAAAAGATTTAAGTTTTGCTTTAGAACATATCTCACAAGTAGAAGATACTTCTTTAGCTAATGATAACTATCCATTTCTACAACATGACCTATCAAAACTAAAAGTAAAAAAACATAGCTTTAAAAATATTTTACTAACAGGATGTACTGGTTTTTTAGGTATTCACATTTTAGAAGCTTTGTTAAAAGAAAATTGCAAAATATATTGTTTGATTAGAAGTAGCAATCAAGAAAGTGCTAAAAAAAGAATCTTAAGTATGTTTGATTTTTACTTTAAAGATAAATATACTACCGATTTTCTATTTAGTAAGATTGAAGTAGTTGTGGGTGATATTAAATATAAAAACTTAGGATTAACAGAAGAATTACAAGAAATTTTAGGCAATAAAATTAATAATGTTATTCATTGTGCCGCTTTGGTTAAACATTTAGGAAGATATGATGAATTTAAAAAAATGAATCTAGATGGTACAAAAAATGTAGCTAACTTTTGCATGAAATATCATATTGGATTCAATCATATTTCGACAACTAGTGTATCTGGCGATTTTATGCCTTTATCACGTACAGAAGATAATGTTGATTTTACAGAAGAAAACTTTTTTATTGGTCAAAATTATAATGAGAATTATTACATAAAAAGTAAATTGTTAACAGAAGAATATATCTTCCAAATGATAAAAGAAGGTTCCATGCAAGCAAATGTCTTTCGTGTTGGTAATTTAACCCGGTCGATATCAGGATGGTCTTTTCCAATATAATATTGATAGTAATGCCTTTTATCATAAATTACAATTTATCTTAAAAAATAAATTCTTCTATGAAAGTGGAACTATGCAAGAATTTGATTTATCTCCTGTTGATGAAATAGCAAATGCTATCCTTCAACTTATTTTCCATTATGGAAATACAAACAAGATATTTCACATGATGCATCCTAAGAAATTTAATATGAAATCTTTGATTGATGCTTTCAATGAATTAGATTATAAAATAAGAATTTTAAGTGATAATGATTTTTATAAAAAACTTATGAAAATGGACTTAAATACAAGTTCTTTACTGATAAATGATTATAACTTATATACTAACATTCCTTACTTAAATATAAAAACAAAATGTGATATTACTTTAAAATATCTAGAAAATGTTTCTTTTGGTTATGATACAATAAATACAAAATATCTTACTAAAATTGTAAACTATATGAAAGACATAAAATTTATATAAAGGAGGTTCTTTTAATGCAAAAGAAAACAAAAAAAATATTAAATCTGCATACTTATCAAAAAGTTATTTTAACTTATATTATTACTTTTTCCATTTGTGCCTTAGTTTTATACCCTACCATGCATAAAATCTTAAATTATCCGCCAGGAACCGTTGATACACAATTTCAAATTGATTATGGAGGGCTTACTTATACCCAACAGTTTGGTATTTTATATTTATTTATTACTACTTTATTTGTTCTTTATCAACGCTTTTTTCTATTTAAGAAAATTGCTAATTGGGAAAAATTTGGAGCTGCCAACTCAAAATTTACTACACAAGAAATAAGAAATACTCTTTTGACCGCTCCTACTAAGTTTTATTTGTTACAAATTATTATTCCTTTTATTGCTATTACCATTGGTCTTGGTATGCCAATGGTAAAGCATGAAGTAGAATCATCTGGTATAACAGTTGCTGTTTTATGGGTATCTGTATTTGCCTTTAACTCTACTATTAATTATGTGTTTTCGAAAAATTTGTTTAAATCTATTTTGATTAAAACGTTTAAAGAAAATCGTTTATCTGCTAAGCATACTGGCTTAGCCAATGATATGATGTTATTGTTATTACCTCTATTAATTGCTGGTTTGTTCTTTACTGTTATCGTATCATTTTCACGTTTAATTAATGTAAGAGGTAATGACATTTATCAATATTACAAAAATGAACTAAGCTATTTCTTCCTTGAAAATACTTCTTATAGTGAAATAGAAGTAACAGAAAAAATGCAGAATTTAAATTTTATCAATGATACAGATTCTTATTTTATTATTGATGATAACAAAAATATAACTACTTCAAATGGTGTACCTTTAACTGATTTCTTCCAAAAGTATATTTTTGAGTTATCAGATCAATATGATGGAAGAGTTTATGAACATTATGCCGTAAATACACAAGGGTATATTAAACATATTGATGTAAATGGTAAAGACTTCATTGTTGGAATCCATTTTCCTATATCTGGTGGCGATTCTTTAGTTTATATTATTACTACCTTTATTGTTTTATTTGGTATTATTTCTTTCTTGGTTTGGTATTACTCTTCTTCTCTTTCTAGCCAAATAAAAATGATTGTAAATGGTTTGAATGATATTAATAACCAAAATAATGCTGAATTTAAAAAAATTCCAATTATCTCTAATGACGAACTTGGAGAACTTACTGTTGAGTTTAATAAAATACAAGATTTAACCAAGCATAATATTGAACAAATCCATGATAATCAAGAAAGTTTGATGGAAAAAGAGCGTTTAGCTTCTTTAGGACAATTAATTGGAGGAATTGCTCATAACTTAAAAACACCAATCATGTCAATTTCTGGTGCTGCTGAAGGTTTAAATGATTTAATAAGAGAATATGATTCTTCGATTGGTGACGCAGAAGTAAATGAACAAGACCACCACGAAATTGCAAAAGACATGTCTACTTGGATTGCTAAAATCAAGACTCACACTGAGTATATGTCAGATGTAATTACTGCTGTTAAAGGACAAGCTGTTACATTATCAACCGATAATGATATTTCTTTTACAGTTGGAGAATTACTAAAAAGAGTTAATATTTTAATGAAACATGAATTAAAAAATGCTATTATTTATTTAAATGTTAAAATGCTAACAGATGAAAATACCGTCATTCATGGAGATGTTAACAGCTTGGTACAAGTTATTAACAATATGATATCTAACGCAATTCAAGCATATAATGGAACTCCTGAACAAAACATAGATTTAATTGTTAAAAAGGAAAATAACAACTTAATTATTTCTATTAAAGACTATGGTTCTGGAATACCAAAAACTGTTAAAGATAAGTTGTTTAAAGAAATGATTACAACAAAAGGTAAAAATGGTACTGGACTTGGGCTTTATATGTCTTATTCTACAATTCGTGCTCATTTTAATGGTAATATGACAGTAGAATCTAGAGAAGGCGAAGGTACTACCTTTAGTATTGTTTTGCCTTTGTAATTACAATTTTAGTCATAATTTTAGGGACGAAGTTTTAAAAAACGTCGTCCCTTGTTTTTAAGTACAAAAAATATCTTTCTTTTTTTCTATTATCTCACTAAATAATTTCTTTCCAAAATTTTATCTTCAAACTGACTTGGCATTCTTTCTCCTTCAATGCAAATATCCATCCTTACATCATTCCATGCATCCCAAATTACCATACTTCCACTCTCCTTAAGGTATTCAGAAAACATGAATTTTATAATACTATCTGTGGTCGCTTCATTTACCTCATGTAAGATTCCTGTTTCAGGATCAACTCCAAAAGTTGTATTTTGTATTAATTCTTGATTTCTAGTTGCCCATTGATACCATGTTTCATCTTCATAAGCAACAAGTGAAACTCCTTCTAAAGTAAACTGAATTTCTTTTGCAACTCTCCACAAATCTGAAATATCAACCTCATTTCCTTTTTTACTCTGCACAGTTGCTGTGTTTTCTGTTATTTCTTTTCCTGTTATTTTCTCTACTGCGTTTATTACATCTGAATTTGTATACTTTGTTTTATTTTCATTGTAATTTCCCATTATTTCTAATTTTATTTTTTCTTTTGTTTCTGTTATATCAGTTCTTTTTTCTGCTTCACTTGCTTTTGTTAAAATTCCATTTTCTCCTGTTAGGGTTACTATGCTAATTGCTGCTAATATTAATAACACGATTATGGTTATTATAAGTGCAATCAATGTTATCCCTTGTTCTTTTTTCATTTTTAATTCTACTCCTTCTTTAGTTTATTTTTTGGATTTTCTTAAAGTTACCATTTAAATTTTATTTAAGGTTATTTTATCAACATTTTTAAATTACGTCAATACACATATATATTTCTCATTTGTCGTTTTTGTCAATAATGTATAAAAAAAATATAAAATTATTATTTTTCTAAAAAACTCTTGCATTTTCCCCTTTTTATTAATATAATGTGGAAAATACTATAAATTTCGTACGTACGAAAGGGATGAAATAGAAATATGAGAAAAGGATTTCAAAACACAGAAAACAGCGAAAATCGAAACTACAAAATCATAGCAGTTGATGACGAAGAAGGAATTATTGACTCTTTGTCTATCTTTTTAAAAAGGTCTGGCTATGAATTTACTGGTGTAACCAATCCACAAGAAGCCATCGAAAGAGTTAAAACAGAACATTTTGATTTAATGGTTTTAGACTTTATTATGACACCTTTTCACGGAGACCAAGTAGTAGAAGAAATTAGAAAATTTAATAAAGAATTATATATTTTATTATTAACAGGTCATAAAGATTTGGCTCCTCCATTGGAAACAATTCGAAGATTAGATATTCAAGGTTATTGCGAAAAAAGTGATAAGTTTGATCAATTGCTTTTATTGATTGAATCTGGTATTAAATCGATTGCTCAAATGAATGAAATTAAGAAAATAAACGAACAATTAGAAAAAGCTTATTTAGAAAGTATTCAAACGCTTCGCTATACGGTAGAAGCAAAAGATACTTACACACGAGGCCATTCTGATCGTGTTTCTGAGTATTCTGTTTTAATTGGTAAATATCTTAATTTATCACAAGAAGATTTGAAAATCCTAAAAATTGGAGGATTATTCCATGATATTGGAAAAATCGGAGTTCCTGATAGTATTTTACTAAAAGAATCTAAGTTAACCGATGATGAATATTCTGAAATAAAAAATCACCCATCAATTGGTGCTCACATTTTATCTAGTGCCAGTATTTTTCAAAATATTATTCCAATTGTTAAGCATCATCATGAAAAATATGATGGATGTGGTTATCCAAGTCAATTAAAAGGTGAAGATATTCCTTATTTCGCAAGAATTGCTGCTATTGCTGATAGTTTTGATGCTATGACTTCACGTAGAACTTATCGTGATTCTTTACCAATTGATACCGTTATTGCAGAGTTTGAAAAATGCCAAGGTACACAATTTGATCCAGAACTTACCACCATATTTTTAGATATTTTAAGAAATCATTTTGATGACATTAAAGCGATTCAAGAAAAATATAAATAAAAAAAGAACAATTGGGAATGTTTCTCAATTGTCCTTTTTTATTTTTATACTTTCATAGAAAGTCCCACTTTTTGTCTTTCTTGGTCTATTTTGATAACTTTTACTTTTACAACATCTCCAACTGATACAATTTCAGATGGATTTTTTACAAATTTGTCGCTCATTTCAGAAATATGTACTAATCCATCGTGTTTTACTCCAATGTCGACAAAAGCTCCAAAATCAATTACATTTCTTACCGTTCCACTCAATACCATTCCTTCCCTTAAGTCTTCTAGTTTTAAAACATCACTTCTTAAGATTGGTTTTGGCATGTCTTCACGTGGGTCTCTTCCTGGCTTTGATAATTCATCGATGATGTCTGTTAGTGTCATTTCTCCTAAGTCTAATTCTTTTGTCATATCAGCTACATTTACGCTTTTTAGTTTCTTTCTTAGGTCTTCTAATTTTTCTTTGTCTTTTAAATCTTGCTTATCAAATCCTAGGTTTGCTAATAATTTTTCAGTTGCTTCATAGCTTTCCGGGTGAACTGCTGTGATTTCTAAAGGATTGTCTCCATCTAATATTCTTAGGAAACCAGCACATTGCTCAAAAGCAACTTTTCCAAGCTTTGGTACTTTCAATAATTGTTTTCTATTTTTTAACTTTCCGTTTTCATCTCTATATTTTACAATATTTTTGGCAATCGAATTGTTGATTCCAGAAACATAAGATAATAAAGATGGTGTAGCAGTGTTAACATCAACACCTACTTTGTTAACACTGTCTTCTACTACGCCTGTTAAGCTTTCAGCTAATCTTTTTTGATTGACATCGTGTTGATATTGCCCTACTCCAATTGCTTTTGGGTCTATTTTTACAAGTTCTGCTAATGGATCTTGCAATCTTCTTGCAATGGAAATGGCTCCTCTGATTGATACATTAATGTCTGGATATTCTTCGGTTGCCAGTTTAGAAGCTGAATAAACAGATGCTCCTGCTTCACTAACAATCACATAGTGAACTGGTCTTGATGCTTCTTTTATCATATCTGCTACAAACATTTCCGATTCTCTAGATGCTGTTCCATTTCCAATCGCAATCATGTCGATTTTATCTTTTTCAATTAATTTTAAAAGCTCTTTTTTAGCACCTTCTATGTCATTTTGTGGTTCTGTTGGATAGACAGTTGTATAATCTAACACTTTTCCCGTTTCATCAATAACTGCTATTTTACAGCCTGTTCTATAGGCTGGGTCAAATCCCATAACGGTTTTTCCTTTGATTGGTGCTCCTAATAATAATTGTTTTGAATTTTGACCAAATACTTTGATGGCTTTTTCTTCTGCTTTTTCTGTCAAATCACTACGAATTTCTCTTTCAATCGATGGTTCAATTAATCTTTTAAAACTGTCTAAAATAGTTGTTTTTAACATTTCGGTAAATTGAGTTTCGCCTTTTAAGATATCTCTTTCTATGTAGGCTAAGATTTTCTCTTCTGGTTTTCCGTATTTTTACTTTTAAAAATTCTTCTTTTTCTCCACGATTAATAGCTAAAATTCTATGGCTTGGTATATATTTAATGGCTTCGCTGTATTCATAGTACATTTCATAGTTTGATTTTTCTTCTTCCTTAGCTGCTTTTGTTTCAATTACCGCTTCTCGATAGCATTGTCTTTTGATTTCTTTTCTGTATTTGGCATTGTCAGAAATGTCTTCTGCAAGAATATCTAAGGCTCCTTGAATTGCTTCTTCTGCTGTGTTTACTACCTTATCTTTGTTCTTTTTGTCTTCTTCTGATAGAGTATCTATATTAATATATTCTTTTGCTATTTCTTCTATTTTCTTAGTTTCTTTCTGTTCGATAATAATTTTAGCCAATGGCTCTAATCCCTTTGCTTTTGCCACAGTTGCCCTTGTTTTTTTCTTTTGTTTATATGGTCTATAAATATCTTCTACTTCGGCTAGTGTCTTTGCAATGGCTACTGCTTGTAAAATTTCATCCGTTAGTTTTCCTTGCTCTTCAATTGATTTTATCACTTCTTCTTTTCTTTGTTCCAAGTTTCTTAAATAATTTAATCTATCCCCTAAATCCCTTAATATTTCGTCTGATAGCCCTCCTGTTACTTCTTTACGATATCTGGCAATAAAAGGAATGGTATTTCCTTCATCAATTAATTTAACTGTATTTTCTACTTGTGATGGTTTAATATTTAACTCTTCTGCAATTGTTTTAATAATTTTGTCCATTATTTTACTTCCCTTCTTTTTGATTTTAATGATTTTGGGGACGGAGGAAAAAATCATGATGCTCTACTTTTTCAGTCTTTCCATTGTTCCCTTTGTTATATCTAATCTTTTCATTATATCTGTATATCTTATTTTTTTCGTCTTTTTAAGATATTTTATTAGCTTCTTTAGTATATCATCTTTTTCAAATATTTCAAATACTTTTATCTTTTCTTTTTCAACAAATTCTGAAATACTAGTATCAATTTTCTTTTCCATGTTAATATCTATATCTAAAAATTCATCTTCACATGGTTTATCTCTATTACAAATTGATGCAATCTCTTCTTGAGTAAAAATTCCATATTTTTTAATTTCTCCATTTTGGTATAGCTGATAAGAAGAATATTGATATTCCTCTATTTGTTTTACGATATCAGCTTTTACTGGGTTTTGATGAATATATTTAATGCATTGCATTAATTGTCTTTTATCTGTTATTGGTTCACTTTTATAGCGATCACGAAATACATAGCCAACTCTTCCGTTTTCCATATAATTGTAATATTGAGCATACATACTATTTAATTTCCTCATATAGTTTGATAAATTCTCTATGTTTTCCGCCTGAATTAATAGATGTGCATGATTATGCATAATACAAAATGCAATTATTTTAAGATCTTCTTCCTTTAAATTTTTCTGAATTAATTGCAAATATCGATTTATATATTTATCATTTTTGAATATAAATTCTTTATTAATTCCTTGCACCATTACATGAAAAAAAGAGGTACAAAGATGTTCTCTGGCTACTCTTGCCATATCAATCACTCGCTTTCTAAATTTTACTTTGCCCCTTTTTTTCTACTTAAAATATTCTTTTATTTGTCAATTTTTCTATTAATTTGTTCTTATTTTTTGACTTCCATTCTAAAAATCATAATTAGTACTTTAACGAATCATCTTCTTGAATCCAATCTTGCACTTGTTCAATTCGATAGTCTGTCTTAGTGTCTCTCATCACAACTTCTTTGATTCCGACTATTAATTAGCATTCTTTTACAAAAAGTACATGGCCAATTGTCTTTTACATATTCGTCGTTTCTTTTATTAATGCCAACCATATACAAAGTTGCCCCTATCATGTCTTTTCTTGCCGCACTAAGCATAGCATTTTGTTCACTATGTACTGACCTACATTTATCATACCCTTTTCCACTTGGCATATCACTTTTTACACAATACCCTAAGTCTAAACAATTTTTTCTACCTCGTGGTGCTCCTGAATACCCAGTTGATATGATTTCATCGTTTTTCACAATGATGCTTCCATAGTTGTTTCTAAGACAGGTTCCTCTCTCAGCTACTGTTTCTGCAATGTTTAAATAATAATTAATTTTATCAACTCTTGCCATTTTTTAATCCTCCTTAGGGCTATTTCGACTATTGTTCCATTTTAAAATAGACGCTGTCAATGAACACATCATGATTTTTTCCTCCGTCCCCAAAATCATTATTCAATTCCTAGGTATTCATTGTAAGTTACTTCTCTATCGATTATCTTTCCTTTTTCTTTGATATCAATAATTCGATTGGCTACGGTTTGTGTTAGTTCGTGGTCATGAGATGTAAATAAAATATTTCCTACAAATTTTTTCATTCCTTCGTTGACTGATGTAATACTTTCCATATCTAGATGGTTGGTTGGTTCATCAAATATTAGGAAGTTTGCTCCTGATAACATCATTTTAGATAACACACATTTTACTTTTTCTCCTCCTGATAATACTTTTGCTTCTTTTAAAGCTTCCTCTCCCGAAAATAC